>NZ_CDWTMG010000317.1:1922-5080 GCF_977945845.1 Frankia sp. CcMO1 | reverse complement strand
CGCGCTGCTGGAGGACGCCGAGCGGCTGCGCGTGCAGCTCGGCGACGAACAGTTCTTCGCGAAGCTGGGAAGTGGCGCCCGCGGCGGGGCGGGCGGTGACGCCGACCCGTGGGCCGCCGTCCTCGGCGCCGGCACCTGGGACGCCGCCCGCTACGCCGAAGCAAGGGCCGCCTCCGCCGCCAGCGAGGTCCGCCAGCAGCTCGTGTCCGCCTTGGTGGAGACGTACTTCCGGTCCTACACGCAGCAGGCCGAGTACGTTGATCTCGACACCGGTCTCGCCGCGATCGCCAGCCACGCCAAGGGTCTCGGCTACGACGCCGTCGTGCTCTTCCTGGACGAGCTGGTCCTGTGGCTCGCGTTCTCGGTGCGGGACCGGGAGTTCTTCCGGCGCGAGTCGCAGAAGCTCACCAAGCTCGTCGAGTCCGCCGTCGGCGGGCGGCCGATCCCGCTGATCTCGTTCATCGCCCGGCAACTGGACCTGCGGCGCTGGTTCGCCGACTCGGGCGCCAGCGGCGCGGAACAGGACGCGCTCGACCGGGCGTTCCGCCACCAGGAAGGCCGGTTCGGCCCCCACGTACCAGCTCAACCTGGCCGACTACCTGGACGAGGAGCTGCGCGGCCGAGCACACCAGGTCGGCAAGACGCCCGACCAACTCAAGGCATGGTGCCCCGAACCAGCCACCCGCGGTCACAAGGCCAGACCCTGAAATTGGTTCGCGTGGGATCCCACAGTAGGTGCAAATCGGAATGATTCGGCTCTCCGAACCTGGAACCTGAACCATCTCACTCTTATAGTGGTCCACAGCGGTGCTGGAATCGCACCGATGGAGGGCAGCGTGGAGAGGGAACAGTTCACTCAGTGGGCCGACGTAGCCGCACGGGTAGTCCAGGCCCGCGAGCGGGCGGGGTTCTCGCAGAGCGCGCTCGCCGAGCGACTCGGATTGTCACGCTCCTCGCTCACTCGGGTCGAGCAGGGGCAGCGACGGCTGGACGCGTTGGAGCTCGTGCGACTCGCCCAGGTGACCGGCAGGTCCGTGGAGTGGTTCGTCACCAGGTCACCGGACGTATTTGCCAGCCACCGCGTTGGGACTGCCGCTGGGCAGGAGGTCGCGGCTCTCGAGGAGCGTCTCGAGAGCACTGCCCGGGACGTCGAACTGCTCGCCGAGATCGGCGTGCTAACGATGCGTCCGGCCGGTTTGCCGCCTGGCGTCACCACTGTCCAAGAGGCTGAGGCGGGGGCCGTTGACGCTCGGCAGCTGGTCGGCGTCCCCGATGGGCCGCTTCCGCAACTGCAATCGGTCGTCGAGAGGCTCGGCCTGCTGTCCTTCGCCTTCGATCTCGGATCGGACGTCATTGACGGGGGCTACGTCCGAGTCAATGACGTCGGTGTGGCGCTGATCAACGGCGCCACCGATCCCGGCCGGCGGCGGTTCAGCTTGGCGCATGAACTAGGGCATCACCTGCTAGCTGATGAGTACACCGTGGACTTCGGCGTGGGGTCGACCGGCGAGGAGCGCGAGGCTCTGATCAATGCCTTCGCCATCCACTTCCTGGTCCCCAGGGGGTCGGTGATGGCGAGGTGGAGCGACCTGGCCTCCGACTGGGAAGACCATCGGATGCGTCTGGTCGTCCTCGCCGCTGAGTACCGGGTCAGCTGGTCGGCGATGGTTTCCCACGCCCGGAATTTGGGGCTCATCGATCGTGGCGAGCATGACCAGCTACAGGCGCGGCGTCCAGTGCCCGGGGACTACGTCGAGACTGGAATCCGCTTCGTCGAGGAACTGACACCGCCTCCGGCCTTGCCGACCGGCTACTCGCAGGCCGTGATCAGGGCCTTTCGGCGCAGCTTGGTCAGCGCCACCCGCGCCGTGGAACTGCTGCATGGGACGTTGACGCGCGAAGACCTTCCGCAGCCCACTGAGGCACCGATCGAGTCGCTGCGGAGAGAGTTCGAGGAACTCGACTGATGCCCGCCGGTGTCCTCGTCCTCGACGCGAGCCCGTTGAATCACTTCGCACGGGCGGGGCATCTGGCCACGTTGCGCAAGCTGCTCGCCGAACACGAGTGCGTGACCACACGAGCGGTGAAGGAAGAGCTGACACGGGGCGCTGAGCAATTCCGTGAGATCGGCGATGCGGTCAACCTGGACTGGATCCAGGTCGTGTCCTGCGACGAGTTGCGTGAACTCTACCTATTTGCGCAGTACATGAACCAGCTTGGTAACGCCGAGCGCAACGCAGGTGAGGCCACCGTTCTGGCGTGGGCCGAGGCTCACAACGCCTCCGCATACGTCGACGATCAGGTCGCGTACAACGTCGGACGCAAGCGCGGCGTCAAAGTACATCGAACTCTGCGCCTTGTCGTCGGCTCCGTCAGGGCCGGCCTCCTGACGGAGGAAGCGGCGCAAGGTCTCGTTCGAGATCTGGTGGACTCTGACGCCCGATTCCCTGCAGGGGCCCGCGAGAATCTCTTCGACTGGGCACGATCTCAGCACCTGCTCTGAGGTCCCACTGAGATCCCCGGGAAGCGAACGCACTGCGCCGGCTCACCCAGAGACTCCGCCCTGGTCCGGCCGCGGGAGGCTCAGCGAGCCATCGAGAAGGGAAGCCCACTCGTCGATCCTCGCGCCTCGCATCCACCGAATCTCTGGCGCGTCGCCCTAAAAGCAGGCTGCATGCCACAGCGGCACGCCTTCCGCGCGTAGCTTTCGCGAGAGTAGCCCGGGTTGTGACGGTCTGTGGCGAAGAGGTGTCCGTGAGTGCCATCGGCGAGGCCAAAGCAGCGATCGCGTCGGCATCCAGCGAGGCCGACCAGGCGATGGGCGCGGTGGGACAGGCTGCGCAGTCCGTGGATGAGGCGTTGACGCTGATCACCCAGGCGGCCGAGGACAGCGGATCCGACACGATCGAAGAGGCGCAGGCCATGTACCAGCAGGCACGTGAGCAACTCGACGAGGTCCTGAACCTGCTCCAACAAGCGCAACAGACCGCCAACGACTACGCCGCCAACCTCTGACCCCCACCAGGTCACCAGGTCACCACGTGGTGTCACACGTCACCCGCGCCGTCGCACTGCTCACCCAAGCCGTCGACGCCGGCGACCGCGCCCAGGCCGCCTGCTCCACCGCCGACGAGCACGCCCGCATCATGCGGGACACC
>NZ_CDWTMG010000317.1:0-1311 GCF_977945845.1 Frankia sp. CcMO1 | reverse complement strand
AACTGTTGGAGTCGGCTGGGGAGAATGCGCCGCGCTCTCGTCGCGCGGTCCGCGCGGTCGTTGGGAAGTACGACGAGGTCGCCGACGCGACGGGAAAGGAGGCCGAGGGAGTCGATTCCCTTCTGAAGAACTTCCGTTCACTCCCCGATACCCCCGGCCCCTCCCACTCGGTGACGCGCCAACCCACGCCGGACACGCCAGTGGTGCTGGCGGCCGATGCCGCTGCTCCCACCGCCGGAGCGGTTGCCGACGCCGTGACAGTCGGTGCCGCAATTGCACTCGGCATGAAGGAATTCTGGCGCCGCGCGAAACAATGGGTGAAAGGATAATCTGATGGAACTTCGAGAATACATACGGCTCACGCTGACGCCCGGTGGCAACGTCGACAAGTCCTTGATCGACGAAATGGGGATCCTACCCGCGACCGCGGCCAGGGCGGGCGCCTTCCTCGTCGCTGTCGAGCGCCGGTTCAAAGAGCCCCCTTCTCGGGAGGACATAGCCGCTCTGGTATCTAGAGTGCGTGAGAACTACATCGAGCCCGACAGCCTTCCGCCCATGCTTGGGGAGATCATGGTGCGGGCGGTCTTCGGAGAAGAGCACCTGGCAGAGGAACTGACCAACGATGAACTTCGGCGCGCACAGATCCTCATGACCTATGGAATAGTCAACGACCTGGGAATCACGGGCGACGAATTTGAAGCATTCCTGACGGAGGCCACCCAGGCGGCGGAAGAAATTGTTGAACAAGAGAGGCAGCAGCCGAATTGACTAACGATGAGGCGACGCAGACCCATCGGCTCATCTCTGCAATTCTTCTGCGCGATGATGCAGTTCTGGACGCCGCGGACGAAGACAACATTGTGCCCATGGCGTTGGCTACATCCGTTTGCTTCAGAGCAGCGGTGACAGCCACCGTACCGCCTTCCCAGGTTTCTCTTTTAGCATCGCAGACGAACCTCAATAACTCTCATGGCGAGAAGGTCCCGACGTGGATCGTCGAGGCCATGTTTCGAGCCGCTCTCGGTGAGCCTCTGCTGATGGAGGGCATTACGCCAGGACTGATCATCGATACGCAGTATGCATTTGTCGCGTCCGTGGTAGACGAAATTCCCGCAGACCAGCGCGCTGAACTCATCGAGTCCGCCATAGGCTTGTTGCGTGAGTCAGAAGGCAACAACTAAGCGATCTATGTATCCTCGATGGCATTCCCGGCGCCTTGCGCCACCGCGGTAGCTGCCGGAACTGCCGACGGTTCCTGGCGTGCGGAGCTCCGCGTCGCGCCGTGGCCCAGGATGCCGCGCCGCCAGGACT
>NZ_CDWTMG010000316.1:0-4485 GCF_977945845.1 Frankia sp. CcMO1 | reverse complement strand
CCCCGATAAACTTCCCAAACAGGACCTAGGTTTGTCAGATCAGCCGCTTGGCTGATGGTTGACCGAGCTGTCACGAGCGCCAACGTTCAGCCCTGGCTTGTTGACCGGCAACCCTCGTTCGCGAAGGGGTGCCCCGGATGAGGACACGGCCGTGCCCCCGGGTGCGGCAAGCGCGGGCCCGTACTCCCGGGCCTGAGCCGAGGGAGCTGTGAAGCGAGCCGCTGGCGGTGCAGGGGGTTCGCCGCGCCGCGCGCCGGGCCCGCGTCCTCGAACTGATCGAGCAGGTCGGGCTGGACGAGAGCGTGCTCGACCGCCGGCCGCGCCAGCTGTCGGGGGGGCAGCGCCAACGGGTCGCGATCGCCCGGGCGCTCGCCCCGCGACCGCGGGTCATCATCTGCGACGAGCCGGTCTCCGCCCTCGACGTCTCCATCCAGGCGCAGGTGCTCGACCTGCTGGCCGATCTGCAGGCGCGGCTGGGGATCTCCTACGTCTTCATCTCCCATCACCTCGGCGTGATCTACCACGTCAGCGACCGGGTCCTGGTGATGAAGGACGGGCGGGTCGTGGAAGCCGGAGACGTCGAGGAGCTGTTCGCAAACCCCCGCCACGAGTACACCCGCAGCCTGCTCGCCGCGCTCCCCACCCTCGACGGCGCGGCGCTGCGCCCCCGGCCCGCCGACGACGGTGCCGCCGGACAGCCACAGTGAGAGACGAGCCGACCGACCTGAAAGGTTCGCGATGAGTGAGATCCCATTGGCCGTCCTCGACCTCGTCCCGGTCAGTGATGGCGGCACGAACGGCGAAGCACTGCGCAACACCGTCGATCTGGCCCGGCGGGCGGAGGAGTTCGGGTACGAACGCTACTGGTTCGCGGAACATCACCTCAATCCCGGCGTCCTCGGCGTCTCCCCCGCCGTCGCCATCGCCCTGGTGGCCGGAGCGACGAGGACCATCCGGCTCGGGTCGGCCGGGGTGCAGGCCGGACACCGCACCCCGCTGTCGGTGGTTGAGGAGTTCGGCCTCATCGACGCCCTGCACCCGGGCCGCCTCGACCTCGGGATCGGACGCTCGCCCAGCCGGCCGGCCCCCGGGCCCGGCGGGCCGGTGAACGACCCGGCAGCCGAACGAAGCCTGATCTCGGCGGCGGCGGCCTACTCCGCCGGGCTCGGCGGGGCGGACCACAGCATCGAGCAGCGGGCCGAGAACGGCCTGCTGATCCCCAATCGCTACGGCTTCCGCGGGCTGCTCGGCTCGTCGCGGCTGGGGCTGATGCTGTCGCTGCTGCAGCAGCCGAGCGCCTACACCCCGGACTACGCCGAGCAGATCGACGACGTCCTCGCGCTGCTGCGCGGAACCTATCGCTCGGCCGACGGCCTCCAGGCGCACGCCTACCCCGGTGAGGGCGCGAACGTGCAGGTCTGGATCCTCGGGGCATCCGGCGGATCGAGCGCCGCCGTCGCCGGCGAGCGCGGGCTGCGGTTCGCGGCCTCCTACCACCACAACCCCAGCACCGTGCTCGATGCCGTCGACGCCTACCGGGCCGCGTTCCGGCCGTCGGCGGAACTCGCCGAGCCGTACGTGTCGGTCTCGGCGGACGTCGTCGTCGGGGAGGACGATGCGAGCGCCGCACGGCTGGCCGCCGGCTACGGCCTGTGGGTCCGCAGCATCCGTTCCGGCGCCGGGGCCATCCCGTTCCCCAGCCCGGAGCAGGCCGCGGCGCACGCCTGGAGCAACGCCGACCGCGCGCTCGTCGAGGACCGGGTCACCACCCAGCTCGTCGGGTCCCCGCGAACCATCGCCGACCGGCTCGAGCAGCTGGCCCAGGCGACCGGGGCCGACGAGCTCGCCATCACCACGATCACCCACCAGCACGCCGACCGGGTGCGGTCCTACGAGTTGCTCACCAAGGAGTGGCGCCGACGCCGGGCGTGAGTAGGCCGGGATCGCACCTGCCCAGGTCTCCCCGGCCTCATCCGGCCTTTCCCGGCCTCCCAGGCCTCTCCTGACCTCCCTGACCTCCCTGACCTCCTTCGATCTTCTTCGGCCCTTCTTCGACGTCGAACAGAACCAGAATCTGACTATCGGCCTGACCGCGGCAGGCGCCGCCGCCCCGGTGCCGGCCACCGCCGGAAGGTGGCGGCCCGGCCCGGTGTTGTAGGTGACCGCGGTCGGCGTAGACGCCGATCGCGGATATCGCGGAGGTCTCGGCGCGGCGGGACGGCCGCGGCGGGACGGCCAGGGGAAACGGCGAAGGGAACGGTGGTTGTGGTGCCGAAGGCGTACGTCTACAGCGACCACGGCGGTCCGGAGGTGGAGGCATTCGCCGACCTCCCGATCCCGGTAGCCGGGCCGGGTCAGCTCACGATCGCGGTACGTGCCGCCGGGGTCAACCCCGTGGACTGGAAGCTGCGGGGCGGCCTGCGGCTGCCGGCCGCCCCGCCAGCCGTGTTTCCGGTCGTACTCGGAGTGGAGGCCGCCGGCGTGGTGACGCAGGTGGGCCCGGACGTCGACGGATTCGCCATCGGCGACGAGGTGTTCGGCAGCGCGCCGGGCGGTGGCTACGCCGAGTACACGGTGCTGACCGCCGGGGAGAGCGCGCGCAAGCCGGCGACGCTGCCGGTCGCGGCGGCGACCGCCTACGACGGCGTGCACCAGCTGGCCCTGCCGCCCGGCGCCACCCTGCTGATCACCGGTGTGGGTGGCGGCGTGGGAGTGGCCGCTGCGCAGATCGCCCGGCAGGCGGGCCTGACGGTCGTCGGCACCGCGAGCGCCGGCAAGAAGGACTTCGTCGAGGCCCTCGGCGTCGCGCACGTCGAGCCGGGCCCCGGCATCGCGGACCGGGTGCGGGCCGCCGCGCCCAGGGGGGTCGACGGAATCTACGATCTCGTCGGGGGCGAGACGCTGGACGACGTCGTCGAGGTCCTCGCGGACCGGTCGAAGCTCGTCACAGCCTTGTCCGGGGCGAGCGACCGGCACGGCGGGACGACGGTCCAGCGGGCCCGGGACAGCCGCGTGCTCGACGCGGTCGCCCAGCTGGTCGTGGACGGCGCGCTGGACCCGCTCGTGACCGCAACCTTCCCGCTGGACCAAGCCCCGGCGGCGCTGCGCGCGGTGGAGAACGGCCACGCCCGCGGCAAGATCGTGATCGAGATCGCCGCGTGACCGAGCTTGCCGTTCCCCGACGCCATGTCCCCGACCGGCAGGAGCCCGACCGGCAGGAGCCCAGGCGGCACGTGACCGGCCAGCACGTGCTGAACAACCCCGTCCGTTCCTCCCTCCTGGGTCCGCACGCGCATTTCGCCGAGCGGGTCGGTGACGTGCTGCGCTACCCGGTCAACGTGTCACCGTTCGTCGCCCTGCCGGACGTGCCCGACGAGGGCACCTGGCGCAACGCCGCAGCGATGCTCGGCCCGGGCGCGATCGTGCCGTTCACCGGCATCGACGCTTCCCCGCCGCCCGGCTGGGAAGAGGCAAGCTTCGACGGCGCGCAGCTCGTGGACGAGGGGGTCGACGCGTTCCCGGACGAGGAGGCCGTGCGGCTGGGGCCCGCGGACGTGCCGGAGATGCTCGCGCTGGTCGAACGCACCAAACCCGGGCCGTTCCTGCCCCACACGATCGAGCTCGGCACGTACCTCGGCATCCGGCGGGACGGCACGCTGGTGGCGATGGCCGGGGAACGGCTGCACCCGCCCGGCTGGACCGAGATCAGCGCCGTCTGCACGGACGCGGGCCACCGGGGCCAAGGCCTCGCGACCCGGCTCGTCCGCGCGGTCGCCGCGGGCATCCGGGCCCGCGGGGAAACACCGTTCCTGCACGCCGCGGCGACCAACACGAACGCGATCCGGCTCTACGAGTCGCTCGGGTTCCGGCTGCGGCGTGAGGTGACGTTCCGCGCCGCGCAGATACCGGATATCGAGCCGGCCGCGTAACCACCGCACCGGCCCGCGTGGCGAACGCCTTCCCCGCGGGCCGGTGCGGACCGCCGGCAGGCCATCCCCCGGTCGGACGACCCGCGCCGGCGCGACGACCGGCCCTGCCCGCGCTCGCCCCGTCCGACTACCGTTCAGAAGTGGAGGTACGCCGACGACCCAGAACGAGGGGGATGACGCGATGACCCCGCCGAACGCGGGCGCGCCGGCGCTCGTCACCGTGGCTTCACCGACCGATCGGACCGAGCTGGCCATGCCCACGACGCAGACACCGACCCAGACCACCGGGACCAGCATCAGGGTGGCATTCGCCTTCGACCATGCCGGTGGCGGGGTGCTGTCCCCCGCAACCTGCCTGTGGCTGCTCGGGAACGAGCAGCTCGGCCGGGTGGCGTTCCGGGCGGACGGGGAGGTCCTCGTGCTGCCGGTGAACTACGTGATGGACGGGGAGGCGGTGGCCTTCCGGACGGCCGTGGGCTCGAAGCTGACCGCCGCGATCGAGGAGGACGCGGTTAGGGCCTGTTTGGGAAGTTCATCGGGGCAGCCATTCGTTGAT
>NZ_CDWTMG010000315.1:0-4488 GCF_977945845.1 Frankia sp. CcMO1 | reverse complement strand
ACCCCTGAATGGACACCCTCGTACGTGTTCGTCGACGCCGCCGACGGGCACGGCCTGTCTGGTTAGATTGAGGGCCGCACCGACGCCGCCGCGCTGACTGTTTGCGCCGGGACGAGCGGGTTCCGGCCTGATGGCCGTCGCCAGCTCGCCTCGGCGCAAACAGATTCAACTCTCGCCATTTTCGTGGGATGTTGTCAGCGGCGCAGCGGCGGTGTGACGGGCTCGGGCTGAGGGGCCACGGCCGCCTGGGCTGCATCCGCGAGCAGCCGGCGCTCTTCAGCGGTCGCCAACAATCCCCCGGGCGCGACAAAACGGGAGGCTACATAGTCCGCTTCGGTAGTGGGTATCGGCACCCGGGTGCGGACAGCCCGTATGCACACCCGTACCGCATCGGCGAGCACGACGAGCACCAGCAGGGCGAACACTATCGCCATGATCCCGTCCAAGGTCGAGTTCTGGACGACTTTGTGCATGTCGCTGATGCTCTTCGCGGGCGCCAGAACCCTGCCTTCGTCGAGCGCGTCGGCATAGCGGTTCCGTTGGGCGAAGAAGCCGAGCTTGGGATCGTCCGAGAAAACCTTCTGCCAGGCCGCGGTGAAGGTGACGGCGACATCCCAGCCGAGCGGGACGCCGGGCACCCAGGCCCACCGCGCTCGCCCACTCTTGACGAACAGGGTGGTGACGACCGCCAATGCGATGGCGGCAAGCATCTGGTTGGCCATCCCGAACAGCGGGAACAGCTGGTTGATGCCGCCGAGCGGGTCGGTTGCCCCGGTCCAGAGGAAGTAGCCCCAGGCGCCGACCACCAGCGCGCTGCTCAGCCAGACCCCGGGCCACCAGCTCACCCGGCCGATTGGCTTCCACACGTTCCCGAGCATGTCCTGCAACATGAATCGGCCGACCCGGGTGCCGGCGTCGACAGTGGTCAGGATGAACAATGCCTCGAACATGATCGCGAAGTGGTACCAGAAGGCGGCGAGGCGACCGCCCCCGAATGCGCCTGAAAGGATGTTGGACATGCCGACAGCGAGCGTCGGTGCACCTCCGGTGCGGGCTACCAGCGTCGATTCGCCGACGGCCCGGGCCGCGGATTCGAGGGCGTCCGGGGTGATGGTGAAACCGAGGTTGGTGACCGCGGACGCAGCCGACGCCGCGGTCTTGCCGACGACCCCACCGGGCGCATTCATGGCGTAGTAGAGGCCCGGGCTGAGCACCGCCGCCGCGATCAGCGCCATCAGTGCGACAAGGGACTCGGTCAGCATCGCCCCATAACCGATGAGCCGGACCTGGGACTCCTTCTGGATCATCTTCGGCGTGGTGCCGGACGCGATGAGGGAGTGGAATCCGGACAGGGCACCGCAGGCGATGGTGATGAAGAGGAACGGGAACAGGCTGCCGGCGAACACCGGCCCGTTTCCCCTGGTCGCGAAAGTACTGATTGCGTCCGCCTGAAGTACCGGAAATTCGACGAGAACGCCGATGGCGAGCAGCCCGATGGTGCCGACTTTCATAAAGGTCGAGAGGTAGTCGCGGGGCGCAAGCAGGAGCCACACCGGCAGCACCGAGGCGACAAAGCCGTAGCCGACGAGGCAGGCGACCAGTGCCTTCGGGCTGAGTGTAAAGGCGGAGGCGAAGGCGGAGTCCTGGATCCAGCGGCCGCCGACAAGGGCCGCGAACAGTCCGGCGACACCGACGGCGGTGGCCTCAGCGACCCGGCCGGGTCGCAGCACCCGCAGGTAGATGCCCATGAACAGGGCGATCGGGATGGTCATTGCGATCGAGAAGGTGCCCCATGCAGAGGCGGCGAGCGCGTTCACCACGACAAGCGCCAGCACCGCCAGCAAAATGATCATTATGGCGAAGACAGCCACCAGTGCCGCTGTCCCGCCCACCGGGCCGATCTCGTCGCGCGCCATCTGGCCCAGGCTCTTGCCGTCCCGCCGCATGGAGAAGAACAACGTCACCATGTCCTGCACGGCACCGGCGAAAATAACACCGGCGATGATCCAGATCGTCCCGGGCAGATACCCCATCTGTACGGCGAGCACCGGGCCGACGAGCGGACCGGCCCCGGCGATGGCAGCGAAGTGGTGGCCAAACAGGACCCGCCGGTCGGTCGGCTGGTAGTCGACGCCGTTGTCGAGGCGTTCGGCCGGCGTCGCCCGGCTGTCATCCACCCGCAGCACCCGGTTTGCGATGAACCGGGCGTAGAAGCGGTAGGCGATGGCGAAGGATCCCAGGCCGGCGAGCAGGATCCACGCCGCAGAGATCGACTCGTGGCGGGACATCGCGAGCACAGCCCAGCTGATCGCGCCGGCCGCCGACACCGTGGTCCAGATGGCTATCGAACGGAGCCGGCCGGTCCTCCGGCCAAGGCCAGGCCCACGACCGCCGCCAGACGGAAGGCCGGTTCCGGCAGTATCGAGACGGGTAGTCATACGAGGCGTCCTTTGGCGAGAGCGGCCCGGCCGAGCAGGTCAGCGAGCCCGACATCGGGCGGCAGGTCGGTGCTGAAGTGCCGGAAGCCGAGCCGCGAGCGGCAGCCGACTGTGACATCGCGGCCCAGGAGGAACGGATAGGCGAGTGGATGGGCTACGGCGCTGCCACCGGGATCCGCGTCCACCGGGCGGAAGCCCCGGTGCCGCGGCACGAGCGCCCGCGGCGCGGTGCGCAGCCACAGTTGACCGGTGCAGGCGCAGCACAGCCCCAGCGGGGCCCAGTCAAAAACGACTACCTCGCCCTCGCGGAGCGCCGCGCGGGCCCGGTCGGTGAACCGGATCATCGCAGGCCTTCCGGCGCCGTCCCCCGACTGTGCAGCCGCCAAGCGGCGGCGGTCAGCAGCGCGCTTAAGGGCACCCAGGCAAGCTGATACCAGTAAAAGAACGGCACCCCGGCCAGCCGTGGCTCATCCTGCGCATAAAGCGGGACCGCCAGCAGGGCTGCGAACGGTGTCCCGAGGCACGCGACCGCGGCGGTTCGCCGCCGACGTGCCGCCGCGCGGGCCGGACGACCGGCGGCCGGCCGGCCTGTTGCAGGCACGGGCGCTGCCGGGACGCCTGCCGCGGAGTTCGCCGGGGCACCCCGCTGGGTGTCCCGGCCCTGCTCATCGTGCCACATCCTGATCTCCCTGCATTTTGATCTTCCTGGTGATAAGCCACCGCCTGGCCCAGGTACCCAGGCCGGGTGGTCACGCAGGCCGCGATGGTGTCACCGGGAGAGTTGCTCGCCGCGCCTCCGCGGTTTACGACTTGGTGAGCTAGAAGTTTACGGCTTGTTTCGGGATGGATGTCGTGTCAACCGCGCCGGCTCGGTGCGCAACTGGAATAAGGACCGGGCGGGACGACCGGGCGGGCTTCCACCGGCAACCTCGCCGCGCCGCACGGGAAGCCGCGTGTAACGGAGGGTGTTCGGATGGCCGACGGGACGACCGTGGCGGGATTCACCGTCGTGATAGCAGGCACTTCGTTACTATCGGTAAAGACGCGCGCGTTCTATCGGCGGGACGAGCTCCCCTCGCCGGAAGGGTGGGCGCTCGCAGGGCGCCCGTTCGGTGGCGTTCTGACCTGGTTCCTGCTCGGCGGTACGATCTACACCGCATATACCTTCGCCGCGGTGCCCGGCCTCGTCTACGGGGTGGGCGCTCTCGGCTTCTTCGCGCTGCCCTATACGATCATCGTCTATCCGCTAGCCTTCGTGCTCCTCCCACGTCTGGCGGAGACGGCTCGGCGCCACGGCTACGTCACGGTGGGCGACTACGTGCGGGAACGCCACCGGTCGCCGCTGCTCGCGCTCGCCGTGGCGCTGACCGGAATCGTGGCCACCACGCCGTACATCGCGCTGCAGTTGGTCGGCGTCCGCGCGGTGCTCGTTGCCGGCGGCCTCATCCCGCCTGGGCTGCCCGGCGACCTGGTGCTGGCCTCGGTGTTCGGGGTGCTCGCCGTCGCGACCTATCACAGCGGCATCCGCGCTCCGGCACTCGTCTCGGTCGCCAAAGGAATTCTGATCTTCCTGGCGGTCTTCGCCGTGGTCGGACTCGTCCTAGCCAGGCTCGGCGGACCCGGCGAGATCTTTGCTGCGGCACGGCGGAACATGGCCGCGGACGGCTTGCCGGATCCGTCACTCACGCTGGAGCCGTCGACGTTCGCCGCGTTCGCGAGCCTCGTGCTCGGCTCGGCGATGGCCCTGCTGGTGTACCCACACGTGCTCACCGCCGCCTTCGCGGCGAAGAACCCCGACGTCCTGCGCCGCTCGGCGGTCACCCTGCCGGCCTGCTCGGACTCTTCGGGCTGCTCGGCGTTGCCGCCTTGGCCGCGGGGGTACGCGCATCCCGCGGGCAGGCCGAAGCAGCTGTCCCGCTGCTCGTCCAGCAGCTGGCCCCGCCGGTTGCCACCGACGTCGTCTTCGGCGCGCTCGTTGTCGCGGCGCTCGTCCCCGCGGCCGTGATGTCGGTGGCGGTCGCTATGCTCTTCGTCCGCAACGTATACGGGG
>NZ_CDWTMG010000314.1:0-4520 GCF_977945845.1 Frankia sp. CcMO1 | reverse complement strand
GGCTGCACCTGGCCCAGCCGTCGCTGAGCCAGCAGCTCCAGCGCCTCGAACGGGAGGTCGGTGTCGAACTGGTCAGCCGGACCTCCCACGAGGTGCGGCTCACCGCGGCCGGCCGTGCGTTCGAGGTCGAGGCCCGGCGGGTCCTCGACACCGCGCGCCGGGCCGTGTCGGCGGCCCGGGAGGCGGCCTCGGGCCGCGTGGGCGTGTTGACCATCGGCTTCAACTTCCCCGCCGGGCAGCGGGTGCTCCAGCCGACCCTCGTCCGGTTGGGCGCCGACTACCCCGGCATCTCCACGGTTCTCTGGGAGGCTCGCAGCGGACCGACGCTCGCTGCCCTGCACGACCGCAAGGTGGACGTGGCGCTCGTGTTCGGCGGGGCGCCGGCCGCCGGGCTGCAGTCGCGACGGATTCTCACCCTGCCGCTGGTCGCCATCGTCGGCCACCACCATCCGTGGGCCGACCGCCAGCAGGCGTCGTTCCGGGAGCTCGCGCGCCAACGGTGTGTGTTGTTCCGGCGGGAACAGAGCCCCGCCATGCACGACGCGATCCTCGCCGCCGCCGGCCGGGCGGGCATCAGCCTGACGGTCGCCGACGAGGTCGACGACTCGGGTGCCACGGGGATCATCGTCACGACGAAGTCGGTTGTGGGATTCGCCTCGTCCGTCCGCAGCGGTTTCGTGCCCGGCAAGGGCCTGGCGGCCGTGCGGCTCGTCGAGCCGGTGCCCACCGTCGGGGTGCAGGTGGTCTGGCACCCCGACCCGCCGCCCGTCGTCGAGGCGTTCCTGCGCAGCTTGGACAACGCGGGTCCCTTCGGGGAGGACGCCGTCCCGGTACCTCCCGTACCTCCCGCGCCGCAGGTGCCGGTCCTCGCCCACGACGGGCAGCCGGCTTCCGGCGGCTGAGCCCGCACCCCTGCGGCACCTTTCGCGGCACTCCCGGCACTTTCGGGCCCCCGTGGCACCTTCGGGCCCCCGTCGCCGGGCCGGCCCGATGTTCTTCGTCACGGGCCCGTTCGGCGGCGGCGGCCCGTGTAGATGGCGATTGGCCGGGGCAATCGTCCGTTCGAAAGTTCCATATTGCCGGCGACGGCGCCACCCAGCAGCATCGCGGATGACAGCGGAAATCCTCGCGCACCCTGGCGCCGAATGTTCCACATGTTCCCAACGGAACACCAAGAGCGGAACATCAAGATGAACGGATGAACGTATGCGGTTGACCGTCCTGGGCTGCCGGTCGGGAATGCCGACCGGCGGTCAGTGCAGCTCCAGCTACCTCGTCTGCACCGCGGAGACGAAGATGCTGCTGGACTGCGGCCCCGGCGCCGCGACGGCGCTGAGCGCGCTGGGGCACTCCGCATCGCTCGACGGTATTGTGATCAGTCATCTGCATTCCGATCACTGCTATGATCTCCTCCCGCTGGGAAAGGCATTTCTGGCCAGTCTGGCCCGATATCCCATGCGATTTCCGACGCTCCCGGCACGTGACATTCTGGCGCGCAGCGAACCGATTCCTCTTTACCTTCCGCGGGGCGGCCTGGATACCTTCCAGGCATTGGCCGGGCTTTTCCCGGTCGCGACCATCCCGTTGCTGGACAAGGCGTTCGAGGTCGCCTTCGACGTCCGCGAGTACGACCCGGGGGAGACCTTTAAGATCGACGACTGCATGGTCAGCCTGCACGGGCTGCGCCACGCGGTACCGAACTGCGGGATCCGCATCGAGACGGCGGGCGCCAGCCTCGCCTACACCGGTGACACCGGGGTGACCGACGCCCTCGTCGACCTCGCCCGCGGCGTCGATCTTCTCCTCGCCGAGGCCACCCTCGAGCTGACCGACGACAGCGGCCACGGCCACCTCAGCGCCCTCGACGCGGCCGAGGCGGCGCGGCTCGCCGGGGTGGGTCAGCTCGTGCTCACCCACTTCGTCACCGACGACCCTGAGTGGCTGGCTGCGCGGCGCGCCGAGGCCGAGCGGGTGTTCGACGGGCCGGTGCACCTGGCCGCCCCGGCCCGCAAGTTCGACATCGCATGACCTCCGCCGACGTCTTCCCGCCCCCCGTGGGTGGCGACCTGTTCCCGGGTGGCGACCTGTTCCCGGGATGCGATCACCCCTCGGGTGACGCAACTGCTCCGACACGTGAAAGGCGACTGGTGTGACAGCCGTTTCCCGGCACGACGATGCTGCTGGACATGAACGGGACACAGGACAAGAGCGGGACGCAGGACAGGATCGCCCGGGCCGCCGTCCGCGGCGGCACCGGGCCCGGCTGGTCGTCACGGCGTTGTCCGCCGCGGTCGGCCTGCTCGCCGTGGCGGCCTGCGGCTCGGACAGCGACACCGCCTCCGGTACCCCGGCCGCGACACCGCAGGGTGACACCCCGGCGACCATTACCTTCCTATCCTACAACTACGGCACCGCGGGTCTCGGCGGTACGGGAACCCAGGCACTGCTCGACGCCTTCGCCAAGGCGCACCCGAAGATCACGGTCAAGCCGCAGGGTGTCGCGGTGAAGGACGTCCTCACTCGGCTGCGCACCGACACCGCCGCCGGTGATCCGCCCGACGTCGCCCAGATCGGCTGGAGCAAGATGGCCGAGGCGGTCGAAGCCCTGCCGATCACCCCGGTCCAGAAGGTCGCCGGCAGCGAGTGGGAGCCGGCCACCGCCGGCATCTCGAAGAACATCCTGTCGGCCGTCTCCACCAACGGCGTCGTCGCGGCGATGCCGTACACGATGTCGATCCCGGTCATGTACTACAACGCCGACCTGTTCCGCGCCGCCGGCCTGGACCCGCAGCAGCCGCCGACAACCCTCGCCGACGTCAAGGCCGCCGCTTTGAAGATCAAGGCGACCGGTAAGGAGGGCGTCTACATCAGCGTCGTCGACAGCGGGAAGTCGGACTACCTGACCCAGTCGGTGGTGAATTCTAACGGTGGGTTGCTGGTCGATTCCTCCGGCGCGGTCACCCTCGACAAGCAGCCGGCCGTCGAGGCGCTGGCCACGATCGCCGACCTGACCGCCTCGGGTGCCCAGCCCGGGGTCAAGGCCGAAGCGGCCCTGGCCGCGTTCACCAAGGGTGACCTTGGCATGTTCGTCACCAGCACGGCGCTGCTCGCCAGCGCCCAGAAGGCGGCGACGGGCAAGTTCGAGCTGCGCACCGCGGGCCTGCCGTCCTTCGGCACCAAACCCGCCCGCCCGACCTACTCCGGCGCCGGGCTCGCGGTGCTGGCCAAGGACCCGGCCAAGCAGCGCGCCGCCTGGGAGTTCATCAAGTTCCTCACCTCCGACGAGGGCTTCGAGATCATCACCTCGAAGATCGGCTACCTGCCGCTGCGGCAGAGCGTGGCGACGAAGCTCGCCGACACCCCGATCGTGAAGCTGCTGGAACCGGCCCTCGACCAGCTCGACACCGTCACCCCCTACACCTCGTTCCGCGGGGCGAAGGCCAACCAGGCCGTCGTCGTGCTGCAGGACGAGGCCGTCGAACCGATCGTCCTGCGCGGGGCCGATCCTCAGGCGACCCTGAGCAAGGCCGCCGAGAAGATCCGCGCACTCTCCTCCTGATGATCGGCACCTGGCCCCGCGTGGCACGTCCGCGCGGGGCCATCCCGGCCACGGTGGCGCGCCGCGCCGTACCGTGGCTCTACCAGGCGCCGGTGCTGGTGTCGCTGGCGGTCTTCGTCTACGGGCCGCTGGTCTTCGAGGCGTACCTGAGCCTGACGAACTGGGACCTGATCAAACCCGACCGGGACTTCGTGGGGCTTGCCAACTTCCGCGGCCTGTTCGAGGGCGAAGAGTTCCCCCGGGCGCTGAGCCGCACCGGCCTCTACGTCCTGGTGATGCTGCCCTTCGCGACGATCGTCCCGATGGCACTGGCGATCATGCTGTGGAAGCGGCCCGGTCGGACCAGCGACATCTACCGGGCCCTGCTGTTCCTGCCGGTGATGCTCGCCCCCGTCGCGAACGCGCTGTCCTGGCGGTTCGTCCTCGACCCGCTCGGTGGCATCGTCAACGTCGTCACCGGCGGGCTGGGCCTGGGCGAGCGGGACTGGCTCGGTGACCCCTCGACCGCCCTCGCCGCCATCTCGCTCATCACCGCGGCCCGGTTCGTCGCGCTCAACATGCTGCTCTACGGCGCGGCACTGGCCGCGATCGACCGGCGCTGCCTCGATGCCGCCCGCGTCGACGGCGCCACCGAATGGGAGATCACCCGCCGTCTCGTGGTCCCCCAACTGCGTGGCACCACGATCCTGCTGTCGTTTCTGTGCGCGGTGTTCGCCGGGCAGTGGACGTTCAACAACATCGCTGTGCTCACCCAGGGCGGCCCCGACAACACCACCGACAACGTCTACTACCGTCTGTACACTTACGGGTTCACCTACTTCGACGCCGGGACGGGCGCGGCGGCCGCGCTGACGATCGTGGTGGTGCTGTGCGCCCTGTTCGGCCTGTCGACGCTGGCCCGCCGCGCCGCCGGCACGCTCGGCGCCCCGGGCCGGGACCGGCCGACCACCCGGCTCGCGGC
>NZ_CDWTMG010000313.1:0-4539 GCF_977945845.1 Frankia sp. CcMO1 | reverse complement strand
CACCCCTCGCGACCCCGCGAACGCCAGAGCCATCTCCAGCCAATCCGGCTACGGCTGGCTCGGCGCCAAACAACGCGCCACCGACCCCGGCTCCGCCCTCACCCTCATGGGCGCCCGCCTCTACAACCCCACCACCGGACGCTTCACTAGCATCGACCCCGAACCCGGCGGCAACACCAACGCCTACAACTACCCCAACGACCCCATCAACATGTACGACCTAAACGGAAGATGGTGGCACAGGCCAAGGTGGATGCACCGTGTCGGTAGAAATGCCTACTGGCGGTACGCGTACCATTCCACGTGGACTGCAGGTTACATATTTGCGATGGGAAGCGGGTATTCACAGGCCCGGGGAGTGTATCGAGGATACCGATTCTACCGATCGATGCGCAGAAGTGGTTACAGAGCTTCGTTCCGGGCATGCGGTCGTAGTTACTGGAGGTGCGGACTCTCGGGCCTTGCAACCTATTCCGGGGCCCGAGACGTCTACCAGTCCAATAGACGATCCGGACGCGCAGGTAGAGTCGCGCTCAGGCCATACACGCGCTGGGCAGGCAGGTATTTCACAGCTCTCGGTAGGGGGTACAGATGAGTTCCGCAAGGCGAGATGATGCCCTGAGCAACCGAGACATGGCGATATATCTACTCCTATTCGCCATCTGCCTCCGCGTAGTAATCTCGGAGGATTCGTGGTTCAGATGGGTCGCGTACCCAGTGCTACTCATCGTCCCTCTGCTCCTAATTCGTGAACTCATGAAGCGCCGTGATGAGCGAGTCGGCGAATCGAAGGAAAAGCAGAGCGAGCCTAAGAAAAACGGGGAACAGGATTCATAGGCAGAGGAATGGCTCAAACAAGGTTCCCACACAGGGGCCGCGCTCGCCAGATGCCTGCCGGGCGGCGCTCCCCGTGCTGTGCCCCCACCGGGGGGGTCAGGTCCGGGATCGGATCCGGATCGCGGCCGGATGCGCGAGGCGCCGCCGTTGTGCTGTGGCTGTCACGGCGTCTCAAGGGCGTGGCAGTCGTCCGCGAGCGCTGACGCGCCCCTGGGGCGCCGGAAGTTGCCATCGGAGGGCCTGGTCGGAGGCGGGGAGATGTGCTTGGGGTTCTGCAAACGCTGCCCTTTGGCCTGGGCGGACTCTACGTGCACACGCGGAAGCATTACCACGTCTGGCGACCGTCTCGGACTCGGTCGAACATCGCCAAGGAGTGGTCCATCTCGTGCGCGATCACGCTCTTGCGCAGATCGCCGTACGACCTACGCGTGAAGTCGGTCGCTCCCGGTCCGCTCCGGTTCGCGTAGGCCCCAGCCGACGCAGGTAGGGGCCTTGGCTGTTGGGGGATGACGCCGCCGCTCGGTCCGCCGGCGTCTCCGGCGTAGCTGGCTCGTTCGATTCAGCTTGTCGATCAAGCCAGCGGTACTCATTGAAGAACGAGAGGATCGGATCCCGTCCCGGGGGCCGCAGCGGCCGAGATCGCCGAGGTGCTCGGTCAGTGGCGCAGTCATCTCTTCACTCGCCCTGCCCGTATGCGTTGCGAGGCTGTCGCTCGAGTGCGAGATCTTGATTCATACAACGCGCAGGGGGGTTTCTCGTTGCGTGCGTCGTTGCCGAGGTGGCCGTGATTTGAGGGTTTCTTCGATCACGTCGGCGGCGGTGGTGTCGATGGCGGTGCTGGCGGAGATGTACTGCTGGGTGGTGACGATAGAGCGGTGGCCCATGCGTTCGCGGAGGCGTTCGATGTCGACCTTGTGGGATCGCGCCAGCCATGTGGCGTGAGTATGGCGAAGGTCGTGGAAGACAATTCTGCCGGTGAGGCCGGCCCTTTCTACGGCTGGGAGCCAGAAGTTGCGTCTGAACCAGTCTCGGGGCAGGTGATCGGTGAGGTTCTTGCCGCGCTTGCTTGGACGGGGTTGCTTGCGGTCCTTGCCGCTCGCGCGGCGCTGCTGGCGGTACGTGGAGATCGCGTGGCGGCACCAGTCGCATCGGCATGCGCCGAGGCCGTATCCGGCGATGGTGCCGTGGTCATAGGTTCGCCCCTGTCGGTTGGGTGAGGTGCGGCCCAGGTTGGCGGGTGCGAGCGGTGGGGTGGCCTCCGCGGCGGTCAGTTCCGCAGTCTGCAGTTCTTGCGCGAGCCGCGAGAGGGGGAACAGCAGGTCGTCATCGCCGATCGCGTGGTGATCCATGTAGTCCAGCAGCTTGTCGGTCATGGCTACGGACAGGCCCACTTTGCGATCGCGTCCGCCTTTGGTCATGTCCTCTACGTAGAACCGGCCATCGTCGTTGGCGGGGTTGTCTTCGGCGCCGATGTCGATGACGGCCCGGGTGAGGTCCAGGTAGACGCGGTCCTCGACGTCGGGGTCGTCTTGGATGTCGCGGCCTCTCAGTTCGGTGATCTCGCCCCAGCGGCAGCCGCTTTGGAGGTCCAGCTCGACTAACATCTTCGAGGCAGACCCGGGCAGGGCGGCGATTAGTCGGCCGGCGTCTTCGGGGATTAGGGCGCGGATCCGTCGCGGTGGCGATTTGGGAGTGCGCACGCCGACGCACGGGTTGATGACGAGGTAGCGCAGGACGACGGCGCTCTGCAGGATGCCGGACAGATGACCTTTCCAGGTCCGGATCGAGGAGGCGGCGTAGCCTGCATCCTTGAGCCGGCGGACCCATCGAGCGACCACCTCGGGCGTGATCTCCATCAGTTGCATGTCGCCGAATTCAGGATTCAGTTGAGCCCGGATGGTGTCTCGGTAGGCGGAGAGCGTGTTGGCGCGGGGGGCTGCAGCGGTCTCGAGGAATATCTCTGCGAAGTCCCGAAACGGTGTCCTTCCCTTGCGTGGGTCGGCATGTGTCCCGGTGCGCATCGCGTGTACCTGTTCTTGCCACGCTGCTTCTGCTTCTTCGTGCGTGTCGAAAGTGCCGGCAGAGACGTACCGTCCGTCGCCGGCCAGATAGAGCCCGGTGTACCGGGTCCCCTTGACCCTGACTCTGTCCTTGACGTATCCGAGGCGCTGCCTCCGTGCCACGCGCATCCCCCTGCTCGCACCCTGGAGTGGTCCAGGGATGGTCCAGCGAACTACCTGACACGCCACTGCATCAGCCGACACCGTGATCCACGGAAATGGGCGCTGACCTGGGCGAATGAGGCAATTCTAGCACGCGCGCCGAAGAATGGAATCGCGTTCGCATCGAGGGGGTCAGGGGTTCAAATCCCCTCAGCTCCACTCAAGATCAACACGAAAGCCCAGGCCGTTTGGCCTGGGCTTTCGTGTACGGGTGTGCGACTCCCGGGTCTTCGGCTGCGGTTCAGGGCGCCCAGCCGCCCGGTCCGTACCTGTCGTAGATCAGGTGACCGGTGCGGAAGATGCCAACCCAGGCCAGAACGAACCAGACGACGGCGCTCACGCCGATCGCCACGCCGCCGACCTGGTGGCCGGTGTAGAAGATGAACGTCGGCGTGAGGAACAGAACGAGGGCGACGCCGAGCACGATCTCGCACGCGCGGTGGAGCGAGATGTCGGCGCGGTCCAGGTACCACAGTCGGGTGGCGACCAGCAGGCTCGGCGCCCAGACCAGTGCCACCAGGACGTAGACGATGTCCCGTGCGGTGGTCATTCCGCATGCGTCGAAGATCAGGACGCCGCCCGCGGACGCGGCTACCAACAATGGCGGCCCGATCCAGGCGACGAGTCGCCGCGCACGCGATGTAGTGACCTCCGGTGGAGTCAAGGTGTGCATGCGGCACCTCCGTGACGGTCAGGGCACCCAACCCCTAGCCTACGGTCGTCCCCCTGAGGATGCGCCAGATCTCCGACTCGGCGTCGGCGCGCTCGCCGGGGATTTGCACAGTGGGCCGCCCGACGCGCGTCCTGGGCAGACTCGTGCCGTCACGCCGGGACGTGCTTGCGGCGGACTTCTGCTGCGGCCATCAGTCGCTTGACACTCCTGACGCTCAGACTGTGGGCGACGGCGAGTGACGCGGCGGTCGAGCCGGCCTGGTAGGCGGCGATTGTGTCGGCGCGCGTGCGCTCGTCGAGGCGATCTCGCAGGCTCCATGGCCGCTTGACGCCGGGCGAGCAGCGGGGACGACGTCCGACTGATGAGCGTTGACGCAGCGTTGCAGGTCAGCCGACTGCCTGGTGTGCGAGTAGGAGGTGAGCACCTCCACTGAGTCTGCGCAGGTCAGAGGCTGGTTTCGAGGATCTTCGGACTGGCCTCTTGATCGTTTGTCCGCAGATTTGTCCGCAGGATTCGGCGGCATGGCGCGGATCCGGGTGCCTCGCTGCGGACGGGCCATCGGCGGCGTTTGGACACGCCTCGGGCCGTCCGCGCGGTGGCGGGTGGTGGCCGATGAGCGCAACCGGAGCGGACCAGGGCAGCCAGGCGTCGTCGCGGTCGTTCGAGGGCTTGGCGCAAGTGTCGATCATGATGGTGATCGGGTTGGCCGCCGGGGCTGGGAGCTTCACGCACGTTCACGATGTCGCGAAGGCGCATGGTCAGGAGGGGTGGCTGGCGTGGGCGGACGCCGTCGTCCTGGAGTTGATG
>NZ_CDWTMG010000312.1:0-4625 GCF_977945845.1 Frankia sp. CcMO1 | reverse complement strand
CCAGGCCGGTGACCGAGCCGGTCGAAAGCGGCCAGTCAGGCACCAGGGTCAGCTCGCCGAGCTCGTCGGGCCGCAACTCCGGCAGCCGCACCGCCGCGTCGAGGAAGCGGTCCTGCTCGTCGGTCGGCACGACGCCCTCGGCCAGCCGGCGGAACTTCGCGACATACTCGGCCCGCCCGAACGGCCGGGCGCCCAGCGGATGGGCGTCGGCGACGGCGATCTCGTCCGCGACGACGGAGCCGTCGGCCAGGGTGACGACGACCCGGCCGCCGAACGCCTTCTCGGCCGGGTCGGTCGCGTGGTAGCGGCGGGTCCACTCCGGGTCCTCGACCGTGGTGATCTTCTGCCACAGCTCGACGGTGTCCGGCCGGGCGGCGCGCTCGGGTGCGTAGGATCGCTCGTGGTGCCAGTCCCGGTCCTGCAGCGCGACGGCGAAGATGTAGGGGATCGAGTGGTCGAGGGTCTCGCGGCTGGCCTTCGGGTCGTACTTCTGCGGGTCGTTCGCACCCGAGCCGATCACGTAGTGGGTGTGGTGGCTGGTGTGGATTACGATCGACCGCATCGTCGCCAGGCTGTCGCCGAGGCGCGGGCCGAGCCGGCGGGCCAGGTCGATGAACGCCTGGCTCTGGTACTCGGCCGAGTGCTCTTTGGTGTAGGTGTCGAGGATGCCGAGCTTGGGCTCGCCGGGGCCGGGCAGTCCGACGACGTACTGCGCCGCCGCGCCGTCGAGCATCCAGGCGATCACCCCGTCTTCACCCTCGTAGATCGGCGAGGGCGCGCCCTCGCCCCGCATCGCCCGGTCTACGGCCTCAACGGCGATCTTTCCGGCGAACGCCGGGGCGTAGGCTTTCCAGCTGGAAATCTCGCCCTTGCGGGACTGCCTGGTCGTCGTCGTGGTGTGCAGCGCCTGACCGACCGCCTGGTAGACGGTCTCGGTCGGCAGGCCGAGCAGCGTGCCGATACCGGCCGCGGCCGACGGGCCGAGGTGCGCGATGTGATCGATCTTGTGCTTGTGTAGGCAGATCGCGCGGACCAGGGCCACCAGGATCTCGTAGCCGGTGGCGAGGTCGCGCCCGCCGAGCCCGGCGTGCTGCGCCGCCGCGAGGATCGGCGGGATGTTGTCGCCGGGATGCGAGTAGTCGGCGGCGAGGAACGTGTCGTGGAAGTCGAGCTCACGCACGGCGACACCGTTCGCCCACGCCGCCCATTCGGGCGAGACCCTGGTCTCGGGCGGCAGGCCGAAGACGGTGGCGCCGGCGCGGCCGGCCGGCGGGGCGTGCCGCAGCGCCTGCTCCCGCGCCGCCGTCACCGGCTTGCGAGCTAGGGACGCCGCAGCCACCCCGGCGTTGTCGATCACACGGTTGATGGCCATCTCGGTGACCTCCAGGGTCACCTCCACCGGATCGGACGCGACCGCGGCGATCTTCCAGGCGAGCTGCTCCTCGCGGGCCAGCCGCTCCTCGCTGCGGTAGACACGCACCTTGTGCTCGATCATGCGGTCCTTCTTCTCCTCGGGTCGCGTTTCCGCACGCAAGCTCGAACATTCGCATGCGGTCGAACGGCCGGTCCAGGCAGCTACGAGGTCCTCACGGTCAAGCAGCCGTACCCGAACGGCAAGCCCGAGTCGTACGTGCTGGTGCGTTGCGGCGCGCCCGCGCCGGCCCTGACCGGGGACCTCGCCAAGGCGCAGCGGCGACGCTGCCCTCGTCAACGCCGTCATCACAGCCACGGAAGCCAGAACCCAGGCGCTGCTCGAAGCCGGCGTGCCCGGCACCGGAACCGCCTCCGATGCCCTCGTCGTGTGCTGCCCAGACGGCCCCGTCAACGGCCCCCCTGCCGTCCACGGCGCTGAAGCTGGGCCCGTCGCGACGCGATGCCCTCCGAGGACAAGATCAGCCGGCTGCGGCAGCTCATCCGCCGTGTCGAGAACGATCTGAGCACCCTCGACGCTGACGACCGCGCCCAGATCGAGGAGGCCATCTACAACGAGCGGCCCCGGAAGCATCGGGACGCGTGCCGCGGGTATTGGACCGGATGTACCGCCTGGAAATCGATGCCCACGTGCGCACCGTCGCGGCCGCCTTCGATGACCCGCTCCTGCGGTCTCTCGATGCCATTCACCTCGCTACCGCCCTTCGGCTGTCCGACGAGAACGACACCCGGTTGGAGGCGTTCGTCACCTACGACAAGCGCCTTCTCGAAGCGGCGCGCCGAGCCGATCTCCCGACCGCGTCGCCGGGCCCGCACTCTGCTGCGGGGCGCTGATCGTCCCGCCCGCTCCACGGCCGGCACGCCTTGAACGAGCCTTCTGGGCCCAGCTCTCCAGCATCGGTGCCGAACGGAACGCAGACGCAGGGTAAGCGGTGGAGACGGGCCTCCCACCAGAAATATGGAACGCATGTTCGACTCGTCGGCGTCGCCGCCCGTCGCGACGCGGGTGGGGGCAGGTCATGCGGGGGTCAGTACGACCTTGCCTCGGCCGTGGCCGGTGCCGACGTCGCGGTGGGCGTCGGCGGCGCGCTCCAGTGGGTAGGCCTGGCGTAGCCCGATCTTCAGCTGTCCTCGTGTGTACAGCCCGACCAGCTCCGAGAGTCGTGCCGCGGAGCGTTTGCTGCCTAGCCAGCGGACGCCGAGTTCCTGGTAGAGGTCGAAGGCGACGATGGTGCCAATGCGGTGCCGGTCCGGGACGAGTTCGATTGCGGCGCGTAGTCCGTCGGCGCCGGCGGCGTCCAGGCTGGCGCCGAGGGAGCGTAGGTAGTCGTGGTTGGCGGGGCTGGCGGTGCCGATCACGGTGGCGCCGGCGAGCGTTGCGAGTTGGACGGCGATGGTGCCGACGGCGCCGGCGGCGGCGTGGATGAGGAAGGTGTCGCCTGAGCCGATCTTGAGTTCCTCGACGGCGGTGTGGGCGGTTTGTCCGCCGCCGGAGAGTCCGCCGGCGATCTGTGCGGGCAGTGCGGCGGGTCTGGGTACCACCTGGTCGGTGGGGACGACCAGGTATTCCGCGTAGCAGCCCAGGGAACGGAAGCCGAGGACTTCGTCGCCGGTGGTGATGCCGGTGACGTCCGGGCCGGTCAGGTCGACGGTACCGGCGAACTCGTTGCCGAGTATCTGGGGACGGCTGAGTTCGACGCCAGGGGGTATCCAGCCCTCGCGGGTCGCCAGGTCGACTGGCTGGACGCCGGCGGCCCGTACCCGTACTCGGATCTCGCCGGGGCCGGGTTCGGGCTGGGGCAGTTCGACGAGTTGGAGGACGTTGGGTGGGCCGGGGTCGAAGAATGCGGCGGCTTTCATCGGTTCCACTCTCCTGTCGGGTTGCTCCGCGCCTCGGCGCGGAGGTGGGGTTTCTGCCGCGTGGCAGCGCGGACATGGGTTTTCCGTACCGGTCTGGTTACCCGTCGGTGACGGGGGCGCCGTGGTCGGCGGGGGTGGGGTGTTCCCGCGTTGTCGCCGTCTTCTTCTCACGGATGGTCGCTGAGATGGTCATGGTCATCAGGTAGGCGCTGGTGATCCATGTCTGGGCGGTGAGCCCGTGCAGCGAGTCCGCCACGGTCCGGGTGGCGGTCGCCATGATCGTCATGTCCAGCGCGGACATGAACACACCGGTGAGGAGCCCGAAGAGGACCACCCGGGTAGTCGTCCGGCTGAGTTCCGGCCCCTCCGCAGGCGCGGCCAGCGCTGACATCCTTGCTCTCTCTCGAAGCGCCCTGCTGCATCCGGTGACGAGGTGGTGACACGCAAAGTCTGCAACCTCAACCAAAGTTGAGGTCAACGGAGTCGAGAGATGACGTAGTGGGCCGCGCTGCCGGCCGGCCCGCGCGGAGTCGTTCACCGCCGCCCGCATAGCACCCGCATGACTGCGCGACCCACCGGCCGGGAGACGACCTTGACTTCAATCATGGTTGAGGTTTTAGAGTTCCGGGCGCCTGCTGGCGAGAGCGGATCTCGCCGATCCGCGGAATGAGAGGACTTTCATGCTCGATCAGCCCATCAACCTCGCGGTAGTTATTGGAAGCAACAGGGTGGGACGTTTCGCCCCGGTGGTCGCCCAGTGGTTCACCAAGCAGGTATCCGCCCACGATTCGATCGTCACGAATGTCGTCGACCTCGACGACGTCAGGCTGCCGGAGAGGCTGGGTACCTCCAGCGGTCCAGAAGTCGCGGAACTGGCGGACGTCACCCGGCAGCTTGCCGCGGCCGACGCCTTCGTCGTGATCACCCCCGAGTACAGCCACAGTTATCCGGCCGTTCTCAAGAATGTCATCGACTGGCATTACACCGAGTGGCAGGCGAAGCCGGTGGGTTTCGTTTCCTACGGCGGCCAGGCGGGCGGCCTGCGCGCGGTGGAGCACCTGCGCCAGGTCTTCGCCGAGTTGCACGCGGTCACCATCCGCGATACGGTCAGCTTCCACGGTGCCTGGGCCCAGTTCCACGCCGACGGCACGCCCAAGGATCCCGAAGGCTGCAACACCGCTGCCCAGACCCTGATCAGGCAACTCGAGTGGTGGGCGGTCGCGCTCGCGGAGGCCAGGGAGAAGCGTCCCTACACGGTGTGAACGGCGGCCTCGCGCGGGGGCGGAATCAAGCGGTCATAGCGACGCGTGCTTCGCCAGCAAATCGTTGAAACC
>NZ_CDWTMG010000311.1:1103-4668 GCF_977945845.1 Frankia sp. CcMO1 | reverse complement strand
CCGCCCGGGGTGGTGCTCCGGTGTGCCCGGCGAGGAGTTCATAGCGGAGCTATGGGCGACGAGGCCGGGTGCGGCGGAGCACCACACCGGGCGGCCCGCAGTAGGCGGGGAATTCCAAAACAGGCTCTGAGAGCCTGCACAGCCTGGGCGGCCCGACTGGCGCGCTCACCATCGGGCGCGGTTCAGCCCGGCCTCGATCTCGTGGAGGTGGGTGCGGGCGCAGCCGTCGCAGTCCCACACCTCCTGGTGGTCGATAACGGACCATGCGCCCGTGATCCGGGCCCGTTCGCGCGGTGCCGTCGTCCCGCATCCCCGGCAGACGCACAGGTCTTCCCGGGTAGCGGTGCCCTGCGAGGTCATAGGACTCCTGCGGTTGGTGTCGGGTTTCCTTCCCCAGAGTACGCCGACGCGATTACGGAAACATCAACTGTCATCACTCTGGGCGATACGCCGGTGTCATCGTCCCGTTTCCTTCCGGACATCGATGCGCCACCTGAGTGTTATCCCGCCGACGCTGTCGCAGCGCGTGACATCTCATATATTGGATAATCAGTCTCGCTATGAGGACACCGCGTCGTACCGTTCCGGCATGCACGAAGGGGTTCGCCGCTGGGCGGTGCTGGGCGTCGGGATGGCGGCGTTGATCTCGGTCTGCGCCTTCGCGTACGGGTTGCCGTTCCTCGTCCCGGCACTGCGGTCGTCGGGCCTGTCGCTCGCGGAGGCGAGCCTCCTGATCTCGGCACCGACCGCTGGCATCCTGTCCGCCCTCGTCGCGTGGGGAGCGGCCACCGATCGAGTGGGGGAGCGGCGCGTCCTGCTGACCGGGGTCACCGCCTCGACCGTGCTGCTCGCGACGGCGAGCACCGTCACCGACACGCTGGTGCTCGGTGGCCTCCTGTTCGCCGCGGGCGCCGCCAGCTCGTGCGTCCAGGTGGCCAGCGGTCGGCTGATCCTCGGGTGGTTCGCACCCCGGGAGCGCGGCCTGGCGATGGGGCTGCGGCAGACCGCCCAGCCGCTCGGCGTCGCGCTGGCGGCGTTGGCCCTCCCGCAGCTCGGCGAGCACGGACTGGGTCCCGCGTTCGGGTTCCTGGCCGGTTGCACCGGCCTCGCAGCCGTGGGAATCCTGCTCGTCGTGCGCGATCCGGAGGCGGCGTCGACCGCCGCCACGCCGGCCGGGACGCCGTATCGGGGTGCGTACCTCTGGCGCGTCCACGCGGCGAGCACCCTGCTGGTGGTCCCGCAGTTCACCGTCGCCGCGTTCGCGTTCGACTACCTGGTCCACGACCGCTCGTGGGCCGCCGGGCCGGCGGGTGCGCTGCTCGCCGTCGCGGGGGTGGCCGGCGGTGGCGTGCGGCTGGCCGCCGGCTGGTGGTCGGACCGGGTGCACAGCCGCCTGCGACCGATGCGCGTGCTTTCGCTGTGCACGTCCGTCGTCCTGCTGGGACTCGCCGCGAGCACCCTGTGGGGAGCCCCGGTTGCCCCGCCGCTCCTGGCGTTCGCCGCCGTCCTCACCGTGAGCACGAACGGCCTGGCCTTCACGGCGGTCGCGGAGCGTGCGGGGCGGTTCTGGGCGGGCCGGGCACTCGGCGTCCAGAACACTGCCCAGAACCTGGCCGCCGCCGCGACTCCGCCCGCCGTCGCAGCCATGGTCTCGGCGGCGGGGCCCGCGGTGGGCTACGCGGCCGCGTTCGGGGCGATCGTGGCGTTCCCACTGGTCGCGGCGGCGGTCGTTCCGGTCACGGGCGAGCGCGCATTCTAGTGTGCGCCACCCCATCTTTTCCTTCCGGTCGGGGCGGGTCTGACAGAGTTCGGGGCATGGGAAGCAAATCGGCTGAGAAGCCGGATGGGGTGAGTGGCGCCGAGACCCGGGTGGCGGCCGGCGTGCTGGTCGTCATCGTGCTCGTGGTCGGGCTGATCTTCCTGTTCGTCAGGGCGCTTTCGGCTTCGTTCCCGCACGACCCGTCCTTCACCCTGCCCGGTGAGCAGACACGACGGCTGCCGGCCGGCACCTACGCCGTCTACGTGTCGCTGTCGGGCTGGTCGGGGGACGGCGACCTGCCCGTGCGGATCCAGGTGACCGGCGACGGTGGCCGGGCGGTTGTGCTCCAGCGCGACGTCCGCGCACCCGACCTGCAAGAGCCGGGCGAGGGCGGCGAGTTCTACCGAGACCACGGCCGGTTCACGGTTCCCGCCGCAGGGACCTACACCGTCGCCATCACCGGGGGCGACGGGCGCAGGGCTCTGGTGACCGCTCCGCGTTCGCGTTGGCAGCAGTGGGGGCCCGTGCTGCTCGCCGTCGGAGCGATAGTGAGCGTGCTGCTCGTGTTCGCCGGCGCTGCCCGTCTTGCCGGCCGCCGCCGTGCCTAGTGCGGCGAACGTTAGCGGTCACCGCACTAGCGATGCTCGCGCCCGCCACCACGTGGTTGGCTAGGCCCAGCCAACCTCTGAACCTCACCCGTTCGCGCTGCCGTGTACCGAGTGCCGTGCTGGTGGCCACGCGGTCAGGTTGTCGCCACTGGGCTCGGTACAAGTGCGCCGTAACCGTTTGCGACATCGATGTCCGTCGACTTTTACCGAGTCTGGTGGCGACGACTCCTCACCACGCTCCCGCAGGCGTCGGCCCACGAGGACCCGCTCGCCACGGCGAGCGTTGGTGGTCACCGCACTAGGCGAAGCCCGGCAGCCAGTCGGCGAGGACGTCGGCCACGGGGATCTCGCCGTCGATCTGGCACAGCACCGCGATACCGCCGATCCAGACCCGGTGGATCAGTAGGTACTCCGGCGGGAGGTTGAGCTTCAGCCCGACCGTCCACTGGGGTCGCCGCGGGTCGTTCACGTGCATGAACAGGTCCCTGATCCAGGCACGGTCGAAGCGCCACGTCTCGTGCCGCGCGGGCTCGATGAACGGGTCGAGGTACTTCATCAGCGCGTCGCCGTCGATCTCGATCGAGTGCTTGATGAAGCCCTCCTCGCGCAGCCCGGCCACGACCGCGTCGGCGTCACCGCGCAGGGCGAGACCGAGCAGGCGGCCGATCTCGGGCGGCATCCCCTCGGGGAGGCGCTTGACCGCGCCGAAGTCCAGGACGCCGAAGCGCCCGTCGTCGAGAAGGCGGAAGTTGCCCGGGTGGGGGTCGGCGTGCAGCAGCCCGGCGCGCGCGGGTCCGGCCAGCAGGAACTCCATGTACCGCCGTCCCCCGAGGTTCCGCTCCTCCGGGGTCCCGGAGGCGATCAGGCGGGAGAGGGCGACGCCCTCCAGCCACTCGCTGATGATGATCCGTTCAGTGGACGAGATGACGTCGGGGATCGCGAAGACCGGGTCGCCACGGAACGCCTTCGCGAACTGGGACTGGGCGTCGGCCTCCAGGCCGTAGTCGAGTTCCTCGACGACGCGGGCCTTCAGCTCCTCGAGGATCGGCTTGATGTCCAGTCCCGGGACCCACCCCGCCGCCACGCGCGCGACGCGCGTGACCTGGTTCAGGTCCGAGATCAGCGCGCCCGCCGCGCCCGGATACTGGATCTTCACCGCCACCGGGCGGCCGTCACGCCAGACGCCGCGGTGCACCTG
>NZ_CDWTMG010000311.1:0-1078 GCF_977945845.1 Frankia sp. CcMO1 | reverse complement strand
GGGCTTGATGTCCAGTCCCGGGACCCACCCCGCCGCCACGCGCGCGACGCGCGTGACCTGGTTCAGGTCCGAGATCAGCGCGCCCGCCGCGCCCGGATACTGGATCTTCACCGCCACCGGGCGGCCGTCACGCCAGACGCCGCGGTGCACCTGCCCGATCGACGCCGCGGCCGCCGGGCGGTCGTCGAAGCTGCGGAAACGCCGCCGCCACTGCGGGCCGAGCTCGGCCGCCAGAACGCCGTGGACGGTCGCGGCCGGCATCGGCGGAGCGGCGTCCTGCAGCTTGGTGAGAGTGGCGCGATACGGTCCCGCGAGCTCCTCGGGCAGGGCCACCTCGAACATGCTCAGGGCCTGGCCGAACTTCATCGCGCCGCCCTTGAGCTCGCCCAGCACCTTGAACATCTGTTCGGCTGTGCGGGCCTGGACCTCGGCGGCGACCAGCTCCGCCGGCTTGCCGCCGACGCGCTTGCCGAAGCCGAGGGCGGTCCGGCCGGCGAACCCGAGAGGAAGGCTCGCGAGCTTGGCCGTGCGCGTCACGGCACGGCGGGGCAGGTCGCTCACGTGACTCATTCTCCCCAAGAGGTTCAGGCCGGCGGCCAGTGGCACCCGCACCGAGGGTGTGCGGGCCAGACCCGGCGGCCGACGAGACCGTCCGGGAGCTCGATCTCCAGGGTGGCACCCTCGGTCGCGGGCGTGGCCAGCCCGTCGATCAGGGTGAGGATCTGGAGGGCGGCCAGCCCGGCGGCGAGCGTAGTGATCGCGATCTCCTCCGGCTCCGGCGTGCCCGGGGGCGGCCTGCGAAGCTGCGCGAGCATCGACGGCCACGCCGGATCGCGGTCCCCGCGGTGCAGGTCCAGGCATCGCAGGCACGGCCCCCGCCCGGGCCGGACCAGCGGGCCGACCACGACGTCGTCGTCCCGGAGCACCACCGACAGGTGCGGGACGTCGGCCCTGACGAGTTCATTGGCGCGCACCGTGTCCGCGGCCGCGTGGTCCACGAGGACGACGGCGTCCGGTTCGCGGACGGGCTCGGCCGCCACGGGGTCGGCGGGCGGCGCCGTGGGACTCGCCCCCGCTT
>NZ_CDWTMG010000310.1:0-4660 GCF_977945845.1 Frankia sp. CcMO1 | reverse complement strand
TATATCGATCATAGATCATCTCTCCCCAATGCACCCACAGCAGGTGATAATGGGAGGTATCGGGCGATCGACGGTGCGGACGACCCGGCGTCGGCTACGGTTCGGACAGCAGCCATAAGCGTCAGGGGGTGGCTGATGTCGGATGTGCCCACAATGTCCTCCGCAGCCGACCGGAACGGTCCACTCGAAGGCATCCGCACACTGGCCGCACGCCTCGCCTCCGGCGAGATGACGTCCCGCGAGCTCGTCGAAGCCGCGTTGGCCCGGATAGCGGCGACCCAAACCACCGTTAACGCCTTCCGCTGGGTACGGGCCGAGGCTGCCCTCGCAGAGGCCGAGGCGGCGGACGTCGCACTCGCCGCCCGCGGGAGCCGGTCCGGCCGACTCAGCCGGTCCGGCCGACTCAGCCGGGACGCCCGCGGCAGCTGGTGGGGCGCGACGGGATGGCGACCACTACTCGGCGTGCCCATTGCGATCAAGGACGACACCGACCTGACCGGTACCCCCACGGCCTTCGGCGCGATGGGGGAGTTCTCCCCCGCGGTCCGGGACAGCGAGATGGTGCGACGGCTGAAGGCGGCCGGTGCCATCATCATCGGCAAGACCAACACCCCCGAGTTCGGGCAGTGGCCGTTCACCGAGGGCCGGGCGTTCGGGGTGACCCGTAACCCGTGGGATCTCGACTACTCTCCCGGCGGCTCCTCCGGAGGCGCGGCGGCCGCGGTGGCCGCGGGGCTGGTACCGGCGGCGATCGGTTCGGACGGGGCGGGCTCCGTGCGCATCCCCGCCGCCTGGACCCACCTGGTCGGGATCAAACCGCAGCGCGGGCGCATCTCGAGCGCCCCGGTCCGCGAGCAGTTCAACGGGCTCACTGTCTACGGCCCGCTCACCAGGACCGTCGCCGACGGGGCCCTGCTGCTCGACATCCTGTCCGGCAGCCTGCCCATCGACCGGGCTCGACCGCCGGCGCCGGCCGAGCCGTTCCTCACCGCCGCCGGCCATCCCCCTTCCCGCTTGCGGATCGGGCTCTCCCTGCACCACCCGTACAGCGGGATGCCGGTGGCCCTCGATCCGGCCGTCCGGGCCGCCGTGGAACGGCTGGCCGAGATCCTGGCCCGCTGCGGGCACGACATCGTGCCGGTGGAGCCGCCCTACGGCCTGCTTGGCACGATCTTCCTGCCGCGGTCCATGGACGGCATCCGCGACTGGGCCGGGCGGGTGCCCGATCCCACCCTGCTCGACCCGCGGACCATGGCCAACGCGCGGACCGGACGGATGCTGCGCCCGTTCCTCCCGCTGACACGCGCCGCGGAGCCACTGGCCCGGCTCAACATCGGCCGCATCTTCCGACGGGTCGACGTCATACTCGCCCCGACGACCGCCACGCCGCCGCCCCGGGTGGGCGAGCTCAACCGGGAGAGCAACTGGGCCACCGACCAGGCGATCGTGGCGGCGTGCCCCTACACCTGGCCGTGGAACGTCCTCGGTTGGCCGGCCGTCAACGTACCGGCCGGACGCACCGCGGCGGGACTGCCCGTCGGCGCCCAGCTGATGGGGCCGGCGAACAGCGAGACCTTGCTGATCTCCCTCGCGGCGCAACTGGAGGACGGCGAGCGCTGGCACCTCCATCAGCCGGGAGAACGCTCGGCCCACGCGATCTGACGATCTGACCCGACGGGCACCCGACCCGACCTGGCCCACAGGCCGACCTGGTCCACGGACCAACCTGACCTTACGGGTAGCGGGGTGTTACCGAATAGCCGAAATGCGAGGGCCTCTCACGGAACCCCGATCCGGCCGGGACAATGACCCATGCGAAGACGTCGTTCAGGCGCTGGCGGACCCGGCGGACCCGGCGGACCCGGCGGACTGGGCAGACTCAGCAGGCTCCGCGGGGTGGAGGATGTCCGTCCCCTCATCGCCGGAACGCTCGTCCTCGTCACGGTCATCGTCCTCGACGCGACGCCCGGCCTGATCCTGGTCGGGTACTTCGGTCTCGGGCCACTGATCATCGCGGCGACCAGTCCACCCCGAGTCACCGCCGCGGTCGGATCGCTGACAGTGATCACGGCACTCCTCTCCGGGTTCTGGGATCATTGGTTCGGGACCGGTCCGCATCTCGCCGCGACTACGCTGGTCGCCCTCCAGGCCGTGATCGCCGTCTACATCTGCGCGCACCGGGAGCGGCAACGCTCACAACTGCACCAGGTCAAAGCGGTTGCCGAGGTCGCGCAGCAGGCACTGCTACCGGCGGTCCCAAGCCGGCTCAACGGGGCCGGTTTCGCGGCTCGGTACCTCTCCGCCGCCCAGGAGCCGTCGGTGGGTGGCGATCTCTACGAGGTCGTCTCCACCTCGCAGAGCATCCGGATGATCATCGGTGATGTCCGCGGCAAGGGCCTGCCGGCGGTCCGGCTGGCCTCGATAGTGCTCGGCGCCTTCCGCGAGGCGGCGGTGACCTGGCTCGACCCGGAACAGGTGGCCGCCGCCTGCGCCCGCGCGGTGGGTCGGGAGGCCGAACCCGAGGACTTCGTGACGGCGCTCATCGTCGACATCCACCCGGACGGTCGGCTGGGCCTGTGCTCGGCCGGGCATCACCCGCCGCGGCTGGTCTCGGCGGACGAGTGCACCACGCTGGAACTGAAGTCGCCCAGTCCGCCACTCGGGCTGGCCGAGCGATTCTCCGTCACGACGGCGAGCTGGGCGGTCGGCGATCGGATGCTGCTGTTCACCGACGGTCTCACCGAGGTCCGGGACGGCCGGGGGCGGTTCTTCCCCCTGGACGATCATCTGGACCTGCTGCGGGGCGGCAGCCAGGACGACGCACTCGACCGTCTCGCCGGGGCTCTGCGCGCCCATGTGGACGGCAGGCTGCAAGACGACCTCGCGGTGCTGCTGGCCGAGCGGGAGGCGGGACCGAGTGGCGGGACCGAGTGGCGGGACGGGAGCCGGCGTCCTGAGCTCCTGAGCCCGGCGGGACCCGGGCGGCCCCTCGGCCCAAGATCCGACTCCCATCCGGCGTGCCGCTGCCCCGCGGAGCCCGTCGCGATCAGCTACGGTCACCCAATGCGGAGGGATTCCGTGGCCGCCGTCGGATACCGACGCCTACAGTTGTGCTCACGGGTATTCACTCCAGGTATCGATACGCCGGACGGTCGGAGACGGTCGTGAGCTTTCCGGTGGATTCCGGTGACCGTCGCACCGTGCGGCTGCTCCTGGCCCTGCTCGTCGTTGTGAGCGCCGTGGCCGCGTTCGCCGTCGGCGGTCTGATCGCGACGTCCGGGTTACGGGTGAGCTGGGGACGCGCCGAGGGCGCCGCGGCAGCGGCCGAGGTCCCCGTCGCCAAGGACGGCTCGCTGCCGGCAGCGATCGGCAGGCTGGGCATCGGCGGCGGCTCGGATCCCTCGTCACTCACGGATCCCTCGCCACTCACGGTGGGCCCCTCCCCGAAGAGCGGGCCTTCGCCGGCCACCGTGTCACCGGCACCGACGGATGCGGGCGGGGCGAAACACCCGGTGCCAAGCCCGGTGCCAAGTGGCGAGGACCCGTCTACACCCACGGCACCGAGCCCGCAACACAGCTGCGCGGCCCCGGCTACCTCCGCACCCGGCGGGTCGGGCGCCCCCATCCTCATCTACCCGTTGTGCTGATATCCGTTGTGCCGAGCTATCCGCCGGATCCGGGCCGCCAGTCGGGCGAGCGGCCGGTGAGGGCCAGCAGCCTCGTCCACTCGTCGGCGTCATCCGGGACCGGCACCGGGCGGGCGAAGATGCCGGCCGCCCGCCAAGCGTCGATCTGCGACGCCAAGTGCTCGTGGACCCGGTGCACGAGGTCCCGGTCGGACCCGACGCCCGCCGCCGACGAGGTGTCACCGGCCCGCCGGCCGTGCATGTCGATCGCCCGCGCCAGATCCCAGCCGTGGATCAGTAGATCGGCGGTCAACTGGAAGGCGTACTCGCTCGCCGGCGTGGGGCCGAAGGAGAGGACCGGCACCGACGCCCAGGCTCCCGGGCGGTTCCAGGCGTCCCGTGCCCCACGGGCCGCCGCCGGCCAGCTCGCCACGGGATCCGCCCCGAGCTGATCGCCGTCGAACCGGGGGCCGATGTCAGCCATGGTGAGGCCGGCCAGCAGCGGCGGCACCCATAGCTGCTCCACGGTGAGGTGGTTGACGAGCGCGCGGACGTTCCAGTCCCGGCAGGGCGTGGGCGCATCCCACCCGCCGGGCGGCACCGCCCGCACCTGCGCGTCGAAGAGGTCCAGCGCCCGGACGAGCGCGTCGTGACGTTCCGCGACGGTCAGCATGGTCGCCATCGCACCGCTCCCTTCATCCGTCGCGGTACCGATCCCGGGCCCGCGCGGGTCGTCCCGGACCGGGGTGGACTCGGTTCCGGCCGGCGATCCGCAGACCCCACCGGCCTACCCCGCACATCGGCATGCACTCTCACCTGCCGCGACGGCCTCACGATCCGTTGCCTCATGGCCCGTTGCCTCACGATGGCCCGTTGCATCGCGGTTCGCGACCGTGCTGCTTGCGGAACCGTCCCAGTAGGGGAGACGAATCACTGGTGTTCCTTGGGGCATTGTGGTAGTCCTCGGGGCGTTGTGGTAGACGGTCATAAATCTGGCTTCCAGCTCCGCCGCGGAGGTTTCCCACGAGGCGAGA
>NZ_CDWTMG010000309.1:0-4668 GCF_977945845.1 Frankia sp. CcMO1 | reverse complement strand
TAAGCACGGTTTGCGGTCCCCGGACCGTGCCCAACTCCCCACAATTCGGCCGCCGCGCGATCAGGCGGGCCCGGCCTCGTGAACGCTCAGCGTGCGGCGGTCTGGGGCGTGTGCGCGGTGCCAGTCGTGTCGGCCAACCGCGCGGCCGGCACCAGGCCTGGACGGGTGTCCAGCCGGAAGCCGGGATCGATCTGGCTGGTGAGGTCGACCCCGACCGCGTCGTTCGCCCAGGACCGGGCGTTCTTCACATGGAACTCGATCACCTGTCGGTGCAGTCGGTCCCAGTCGCGTTCGGTGTCGTCCACGACGGCGACGATGTGGTCCAACGCGGCGATGTTGGCCGGTTCGAGGTCCGCGATGCCGGTGGCGCGGCCCTGTTCCATCGCTCGGACGGCAGCCGACTGCTCCAGGTGGACCAGCAGGTCGTCGCCGATCCGGTCACGCAGGAACTGCAGGTCCCGCTCGTCGCTTACCTTGTTACCGATGACCGAGATCGGGATGTCGTGGTCGGCGGCGTAACCGCGGTACTGCTCGTAGACGGCGACGCCCTTGCGGGTGGGTTCGGCGACCAGGAAGGTGCGGTCGAACCGGGTGAACAGCCCGGAGGCGAACGAGTCGGCGCCGGCGGTCATGTCGACGACGACATATTCTGTGGGTCCGTCCACGAGGTGGTTGAGCAGTAGCTCGACGGCGCCGACCTTGGAGTGGTAGCAGGCGACGCCGAGGTCCTCCTCGGTGAAGGCGCCGGTGACCATCAGGCGGACCCCGTTGATGTCGACGCTCAACCGGTGGTGGATCGGGCTCGGCCCGGTGACGGTCAGCAGCCGCGAGCCGGTGCCGGGCGGTGTGGTCTTGACCATCTCCCGCGCCGACGGGATGCGCGGGTTCTCGCCACGCAGGTACTCCTTGATCTCGTCGAGGTGGTCGCCGAGCGCGGGGATGGCCGCGGCGGAGTCCTCGTCGAGCCCGAGGGCGACTGCCAGGTGCTGGTTGATATCGGCGTCGAGGGCCAGCACGGGCCGACCCCGGCTGGCCAGGTGACGGGCGACGAGGGAAGACAGCGTGGTCTTGCCGCTTCCGCCCTTGCCCACAAAAGCGATCTTCACAGAGATTTCCTCGATGTCGTGGCGGCGCTGCCGCGAGCATGCCGAACGGGTACTCCAGCCGCGAGGCGCCGATCGACGAGACCCGTGATCCCCCGCGGACGGGAGCGGAGCCCATCGAGCCCGGGTCCCCCCGGATCCCCCGGGTCCTCCCAGATCCTCATGGAAGGGCATGGGAGGGCGGGGAGTGGTCTGACCCTGGTCGGGCCGACGCGCTGCAGCCTTGCCACAAAGGATAACGGTGTTCATTTCGAATGTGTGCAGGGTGCCCGGCCGGGCCGGCGTGGTCGTCACCCGGCGAGCGGTGGAAACGCCTCACCGCGCCGCCGCATCACGCGTGCGCGGGGACTCGCGTGATCGAAATCGTGATCGAAATCGCGAGGATGCCAGCCGACAGTCCCGTCACCCGCATCATCGTCCAAGAGTGATGTTCCGGGTGAGTGATGTTCCGGTTTGTCGGCACCTGCGGGTCCGGTCAGAGCGGCCGGGTTGCCCGTCGTGCCCCCAGGACGCGGGCCCACGGCGGCCGCTTTTGCTCGCGGGGCTGTCGGTAGCGTCGCCTGTGCAGGCGCACGCCGCCGCCTTTCATGCTCACCCAGCCTCCCGGGCCCATTCGCACGATCGCCTTGGGCCCCGGGGCGCGGCCGGCGAACCGCCAGGAGATGGCCACCGCTCCGGCGACCATTTCCCCGACAATCACAATCTTGGTCAGGTCGAGGGGCTGGCCGTATGGCAACGGCGCGACGCGGGCCGGAACCAGGGGGGGTTCCACAATCACCACCTCCTCGTCGGCGTCCTGCCGACAGTGATGAGCGTGCCCTTCGCCCGCGTAGGCGACATCCGACCCGCGGTGCTCGGATCCGGGACCTGTTTCCCACCAGGGCGGGTCCTTCGACCCGGTTGAGGCACAACGATGATCCGGCGTGGCGATGGTCTGGTGTGGGTGTCAGTCCTCACTCGTCTTCTTCATGGCGTAGACGGCGGCCTGGGTCCGGCTGGTCAGGCCGAGTTTTTCGAGGATGCTGGAGACGTAGTTCTTCACGGTCTTCTCGGAGAGATGTATCCGGGTACCTATCTGCCGGTTAGTGAGACCTTCGGCGATGTGTTGGAGGATCTCGCGTTCCCGGGCGCTGAGGGAGGCCAGCGTCGGGTCTTCCCTGGGCCCTTGGCGCATTCTGTCGAGGACGCGGCGGGTGACCGATGGCGAGAGCAGCGACCCGCCGGCGGCCACGGTGCGGATGGCGCTCACCAGGTCGTTGCCGCGGATCTCCTTCAGGACGTAGCCGGCGGCACCGGCCATGATGGCGGAGAACAGGGCCTCGTCGTCGTCATAGGACGTGAGAATGAGGCAGGCGACGTCTGGATGGGCGGAGCGGATGTCGCGGCACACGTCGATGCCGCTTCCGTCGGGGAGTCGGCCATCGAGGACGGCCACGGTGGGCAGGAGCGCCGGGATTCTGCGGATCGCCTCGGCGGCGAGTCCGGCCTCGCCGACCACCTCGATGTCGTCGTGGCGATCGAGAGTCTGCCGTAGACCGTTACGCACGATTTCGTGGTCGTCGAGAATGAATACCCGGATCGTCTTCATGCGGAGGAGGATACGGTGCCGTCCTCGGAGCCGCCACGCTGTGAAATGGATGCCGGGTTCGGGACCTTCGGCCCTTGGCCTGGCCCTTGGCCCGGTGCCGACGGGTGCCCGCCGGCACCGCGGCGGCGCGTCGGAGGCGGGGGACTGTAGGGACGTTGGCCCCAGGCAGGACGGACCTTCGTTCCCTCCACGCACGACCCAAGCATGCTGCCGCGGCCGCCGGGACGCGGGCAGGCTCGTGCCATGAGCCCGGAGACCGCGGTGAACCCGCTCCCGGCGGGGCGAGACGCGTCGGCCTCGGCGCCAGCGGTAGCGCCGACGGTGGCGTCGGGGCCTCCTGCCGGGGTCGTCGAGACGGCGCGGTCCGTGCTCGTCTTCCTCGGAGATCGTGTCTTCAAGGTCAAGAAGCCGGTCGACCTCGGTGTCGTGGATTTCCGGAGCCGGCAGGCGCGGCTGGCCGCCTGCGAGGCCGAGGTGAGGCTCAATCGTCGCCTCGCGCCCGACGTCTACCTCGGCGTCGCCGATGTCATCGGACCGGACGGGGAGCCCTGCGACCACATGGTCGTGATGCGGCGACTGCCCGAGATGCGCCGGCTGTCGACGCTTGCTGAAGGTGGCACCGAGGCCACGGCGGAGATCCACGCCCTCGCCCGGGTGCTGGTCGACTTCCACGCCCGGTGCGAGACCTCGCCCCGGATCGCCGACGCGGGTGGCCTGGACCGCCTGCGTGGGCGGTGGGACGCCTGCTTCGCCCGGGTACAGCGTGACCACGGCGCGGCGGTGAGCACCAGTATCCTCGACCACGTGAACCGCCTCGCCGTGCGGTACCTCGACGGCCGCGACGAGCTCCTGCGGGAGCGGCGCGAGGCCGGGCGGATCCGCGACGGGCACGGCGATCTGTCCGCCGCGGACATCTTCTGCCTTGACGACGGGCCCAGGGTGCTCGACTGCCTGGAGTTCGAACCTGGGCTGCGGGCGGCCGACGTCCTCGCGGACGCCTGCGCGCTGGCAGCCGACCTCGAGTGGCTCGGACGCCGCGATCTCGCCCGGCTCTTCCTCGATCACTACCGTGAGATGGCTGGTGAGACCCATCCTCGGTGGTCGCTCGAGGATTTCTACTGGGCGCTGGCCGCGCTGGGTCGCTGCCAGGCGGCGTGCCAGCGTGTCGCGGCCGGAGAGAACGCGGCGGCGGAGGCGCGGGCCTTCGCTGACCTGGCACTGGCCCGGTTGCGCTGGGGCCGGGTCCGGCTCGTGCTGGTCGGCGGCCAGCGCGGCACCGGGAAGTCCACGCTCGCCGACGGGCTCGCCGGCACGGAGCGGTGGACCGTGCTCCGCTTCGACGACGTCGCGGCGGACCTGGCGGCCTCGGCCAGCCGTCACGATCTCGAGGCGGGGGGATGGGCAGAGGCGGGGGGATGGGCACCGGCCGACGACGTCGACGCGGTCCACCAGGAGCTGCTGCGCCAGGCCGGCACGGCGCTGCGCCGCGGCGAGTCCGTCGTGGTCGACGCACCGTGGAACCGGCACAGCCAGCGCGCGCAAGCGGCCGATGTCGCTCGCCGTGCCTCCGCGGACCTGGTGCAACTGCGCTGCACGGCTCCGCCCGATCTCGCGGCGACCCGTACCGGCCGGCGTTCCGCGGCAACTACCGCGGTAGCCACCGCCACAGGGTCCTTCGGCCCCGGCCGTCTCGCCGACACCGTCTCCCGGATCGAACCCTGGCCGGAAGCCAAGATCATCAATACGGCGGTGGCCATCGCCGAGTCGCTGCACAACGCCCGCCGTGCCGCGGCCTGATCGGCACGCGAAGCGATGTTCCGCAGTGTTCCGCAGTGCTCCTCGGCGTTACGCAGTGTTACGGGTGTTACGGGTGTTCTGGGGAAGAGCGGATGGCCCGGGACCGGCCACCGCCGGGCGCAGGTGACGCATCGACAGCTGGTGGGGATCGCCAATTGCATCCGCGGCGACCGACCCGCT
>NZ_CDWTMG010000308.1:0-4695 GCF_977945845.1 Frankia sp. CcMO1 | reverse complement strand
GGGCGCGACGCACATCGACCATGATCGATCTCGGCGAAGTTCGACCGGATGTACAGCGGCGGCCGGCTACTCAAGGTCACTGATAGCGGCGCGGTGCGGTCTCGCCGAAGCCCTGGATATAACGTCAGACCCGTCCGGAGAGACATCAGAACCGCGAACACTGAGCAAGGTGGCCGCGTGCCCAGTCAGAACATCGCCGTCGGGCCCTCGTCGGCGCGCGAGTCTCTCCGCGGGCCGCGCCCGTGACTGTTCTCCCCGTCCCCGTCGGTCACCGACACACGCCCACGATCAGACCAAGGTTCTGCGAATGAAACGCAAGCGACCGTCACCTCGTGGCTCGGAAGGCGACTTCTCCGTCGTCTACAGTGCTCTGGTAGCGGCACCCCTGACCGCACTCTGTACAGTGGCCGCCATCCTTCTCGTCGCCCCGCACGCCCGGCGCGCTGTTGCCGTGTGCGGCCTCGTCGCGGCGGTCGCGATCGGCCTGGCCTGCGCCGAGATCCGCCGCCGCGGGCACGAGATCGTCCATCTGCGCCGTCGGCAGGCCGCCACCGAGCAGGAGCTCGTGCACCGCCTGGAGATACAGGAGGCCGAGACCAGCCGCCTCGCCGTCGAGGTGCTGCCCGCCGCGATCAGTCGGCTGCACCGCGGCGACTCGGTCGAGGAGGCGCTGTCCGGCTCGAGCCAGTCGCCCGCCCTCGGCGCCGCGTTCATCAAGGCGCACGACGACGTGGTCCGCTCGGTCCTCGAAGCGGTCAAGGCGGAAGAGGACCTGCGCGACTCCTCGCAGCGCGCGTTCGTCAACGTCGCCCGTCGCGTCCAGGCCATCGTGCACCAGCAGTTCCAGGATCTGCGCGAGATGGAGGAGCGGCACGGCGGGAACCCCGATGTCTTCGACGACCTGCTCCGCCTCGACCACGGCACCGCGCTGATCGGCCGGCTCGCCGACTCGCTCGCCGTGCTCGGCGGATCCCGCCCCGGCCGGCAGTGGCAGCATCCGGTGTCGCTGTTCAACGTGCTGCGCGGCGCGATGTCCCGGATCATCGACTACCAACGCGTCGAACTGCACTCAGTGGTCGAGGTCGCCATCTCAGGACCCACCGTCAAACCGCTCATCCACGCGCTCGCCGAGCTGCTGGACAACGCCACCCGATACTCGCCGCCGCAGACCCGCGTGCACATGACCGCGGTCGAGGTGCAGTCCGGGATCGCGGTCGAGATCGAGGACGGCGGCGTCGGCCTCGGCGAGGAGGCCCGGCTGCGCGCCGAGCGGGTGCTCGCCGAAGTCAAGTCGGGCCTCGACCTCGCCGACCTCGACGGGAACCCGCGCCTCGGCCTGTCCGTGGTCGGTCGGCTCGCGCAGACCCACCGCTTTCAGGTCTCGCTGCGGCCCTCGGCGTACGGCGGCGTGCGCGCCGTGCTGATCATCCCACGCGACCTGGCCACCGCCGTGCCGCTGTCCGCGGCCAGCCCGGGCGCCGCGGTCCGGCCGAACCCGAACACGCTGATGCCCGCCATCGCCCTGGAGCCGGAGGAGCCGCAGCACATCAAGATCAACAACAACGGCCTGCCGCAGCGCAGGCGCGGCGTCACCGCCCCGCTCGGCGGGAGCGGCAGCCAGCGGAGCCTGACCGCGCCGCGCGGGCTGCAGTCCGCCGCCCCGTCCCCGCCCGTGTCGAGTAACGCATCCGCTCCCGCCGCGCCGCCCCCGCCGCCCGGACTGTGGCTTGCCGCGTTCCAGAACGCGGTCTCCGGCGAGGGCACGAGCACCCAGCACGCTTTGACTGACGATGCGTCGAGTAAGGAAGGCGAGTAGCCGATGGACCACTTGCGGCCCAGCATGGACTGGATGCTCAAGGACCTTGCGGAGAGCGTGCCGGGCACCCGGCATATCATCGTCCTGACCGCGGACGGCCTGCGCATGGCCCAGTACAACACGGATGTGGACACCGTCGACCGCCTCGCGGCCGCGTGCACCGGCCTGCAGAGCCTGTCCGCCGCCGTCGGCGCCGAGTTCCCGCAGGGGGACAAGCGGATGCGGCTCGTGGTAATCGAGGTGGGCGGGGGATTCTTCTACCTCATGGCGGCCGGCGCGCGCACGTACCTCGCGGTGCTGGCCGACGAAGGGGTGGACGCGGGGTTGATGGGACAGCAGATGCGCAACCTGGTCGCACGTATCGGTGAGCATCTCACCAGCCCGCCGCGGATGGAGGAGAGGACGGCCGGGTGACCCCGTCCCCGATCAACGACGCGTCCTCCGCCTGGGAGCAGGGCGGTCCCGAGCGCCTGTACGTCCTCACCGGCGGGCGCGGCGCCTCGGGCCGCCGGGCCGACATCGACCTGATCACCCTCGTGGTGGCGCGGGCCGCGGCCCGGCCCGAGATGCAGCCGGAACACGCGTCCATCCTGCGCATGTGTCACTGGCCCCTGTCCATGGCGGAGATCTCGGCGTACCTCAAGCTGCCGTTCAGCGTAGTCGCCATCCTGGTCTCCGACCTGCTCAGGGACTCGCTCGTCGAGGTGCGCGCCTCGGTGCGCATGGAAGGAATCGGCGATCCTGAACTGCTCAAGGCGGTGATGAATGGACTCCAGAGGCTCTGAGTTGGCCGTCGGGCCGGCACGCGAGGACACGCTGCCCGCCTCGGCCGCCACCGCGGTCAAGATTGTCGTGGTCGGCGGGTTCGGCGTCGGCAAGACGACCCTGGTCGGCTCCGTCAGCGAGATCAGACCGCTGACGACCGAGGAGACGATGACCGAGGTCAGCGTCGGGGTGGACGACGTCCGCGGGGTCGAGCAGAAGGATGCGACCACCGTGGCCATGGACTTCGGCCGGATCACCATCAACGAGCAACTGGTGCTCTACCTGTTCGGCACGCCCGGACAGCATCGCTTCTGGTTCCTGTGGACCGGCCTGTTCGAGGGAGCCCTTGGCGCGGTCGTGCTGGTCGACACCCGGCGGCTCGAGGCCAGCTTCGACGTCATCGGGCGGCTCGAAGACGGCGGCGTGCCGTTCATCGTGGCCATCAACGTCTTCCCGGACGCCCCGAACCACCCGCTGGACGAGGTCCGTGCCGCGTTGGATCTGCCGGCCGCCGTGCCGATCGTCGCGTGCGACGCGCGCAGCCGGGCCTCGAGCCGGGACACCCTGCTGGCCCTCATGCGCTACCTGTACTGGCTGTCCACCCAATCCGCGGCCCCGGTGGCCGCCTCGGCCGCCACGGAGTAAGTGTGTCAACATCCATTCCCGAAGCAGGCGCGGAATCAGGCGCTGCGATCCCGCCGCCGGGGTGTCCGGCGCACGCGGCCTTCGCGCAGGATGCCGCACGGACCGCGCTCTACGGCCCGGAAGCGCAGCACGATCCCGGCGCGGTCTACGAGAAGCTCCGCGCGGAACACGGCGGGATCGCCCCGGTGGAACTCGAGGGTGGCGTCCCGGCCTGGCTGGTGCTCGGCTACCGGGAGAACATGGAGGTCGCTCGCACCCCGAGCCGGTTCACCCGGGACGCCCGGCTCTGGCGGGACTGGAACGAGGGCAGGATCGCCGCGGACGACCCGCTGCTTCCGCTCATCGGATGGCGTCCCGACGTCGTGTCCTACGATGGCGAGGAACATGCGCGGCTGCGCGCCGCGGTCAACGAGTGCCTGACCAGGTTCGACCGGCACGGCACCCGGCGGCACGTCCATCGCTACGCGAACCAGCTGATCGACGGCTTTGTCGAGGACGGCCGCGCGGACCTGGTGACCCAGTTCGCCGTTTACCTTCCGATGCTCGTGCTGAGCCGGCTGGTCGGCCTGAGCGAGGGGTACGGCCGGAAACTGGTCGAGGCCATCGTCGGCATGGTCAGCGGCGGCGAGGAGGCGTACGCGCACAACCAGTACATCATCGGCACCCTGCGGTCGCTGACCGAGGAGCGGCGCAGGGCCCCCGCGCACGACCTGGCGTCCTGGTTCGTCCAGCACCCCTCGGGGCTGAACGACGAGGAGGTGCTCAACCACCTGCGCCTCGTGATCGTGCTGGGCTACGAGGCCACGACGAACCTGGTCTCGAACACGCTGCGGATGGTGCTGACTGACCCCCGCTTCCGCGCGTCGCTCGCCGGCGGGCTCATGACGCTGCCGGACGCGGTCGAGCAGATGCTGTGGGACGATCCGCCGCTGCTGGTCTGCCCGGCGCGGTTCGCCATGCACGACATGCATTTCGCCGACAAGGAGATCCGCGAGGGCGACATGCTGCTGCTCGGCATCGCGGCGGGCAACGCAGATCCGGAGATCCGTCCGGATCTCGACGCGCCGATGCACGGCAACCGCTCGCACCTGGCGTTCAGCCGGGGCCCGCACGAGTGCTCGGGACAGGAGATCGCCCGCGCCATCACCGACACCGGCGTCGACGTGCTGCTCAACCGGCTACCCGACCTGCACCTCACGGTGCCGGAGGAGCAGCTGACCTGGACCGCCTCGACCTGGTCCCGGCACCTTGACGCGCTCCCGGTCAAGTTCGCCCCGCAGCGCCGCCCCGCCCCGCAGTCTGCGCCAGCCGCCCCGGCGTTCTCCGCCCCGGTGGTCGAGCCGAGCGCCGCGAAGGACGCGCTGGCGGCGGTGGCCGAGGCCGACGCGCAGGCCAGAGTGGACACCCGCCGCGGCTTCTGGGCCTCGCTGGGCGGCATGTTCCGCGGTCGACGCTAGGGTCTGTTTGGG
>NZ_CDWTMG010000307.1:2561-5751 GCF_977945845.1 Frankia sp. CcMO1 | reverse complement strand
CCCCGATAAACTTCCCAAACAGGCCCTAGGAGGCAGCGCGTGACCCGCATGGGCGACGGCCGCGACAGTACGTCCGGCGACCGGTCCGCGGTTGCCACGTTCTCAGCCTCTTTCCACGATGTGGTCGCCAACGTCGAGAAGGTCATCCGCGGCAAGCGTGAGGTGGTGGATCTCGCGACGATCTGCATGTTCGCCGACGGCCATCTCCTCGTCGAGGATGTCCCCGGTCTGGGGAAGACCTCCCTGGCCCGCAGCCTCGCCGCGTCGGTGGGCGCCGGCTGGCATCGCATCCAGTTCACGCCCGACCTGCTGCCCGCGGACATCATCGGGACGATGGTCTACAACCAGCGTGCCGACGAGTTCGGATTCCGCGGGGGCCCGGTGTTCACCAACCTCGTCATCGGCGATGGGATCAATCGCGCCTCGCCGAAGACGCAGTCGGCTCTGCTGGAGGTCATGGAGGAGGGGCGGGTCACCGTCGATGGGACCGGTTATCCGGTACCGCGGCCCTTCATGGTCGTCGCGACGCAGAACCCGATCGACATGGACGGCACGTACAGCTTGCCCGAGGCCCATCTGGACCGGTTCCTCATGCGACTGCGGATGGGATATCCCTCCCTCGCTGCGGAACTGGAGATCCTCGATGGTCGGCAGGTGGGTCGGCGCATCGAGGATCTGAGACCGGTGATGCGGGCGGAGGACGTGGTGGCCCACGCCGCCCGGACATCCGCCATCTATGTGGCACCCGCCCTCCGGCGGTACATCGTCGATCTGGTCACCGCGACCCGCACGCTGCCGGATGTCGTCCGCCTGGGGGCGAGCCCACGGGGCAGTATCGCGCTGCTTCGGGCCGTCCAGGTGCGTGCCGCGTCGCAGGGACGGGCCTTCGTGACCCCCGACGACGTCAAAGCGCTGGCCAAGCCGGTCCTGGCACACCGGCTGGTGCTGAGCCCCGAGGCGGAACTGCGCCGCGTCATCGCCGAGGACGTCGTGGACGAGGTCGTCGAGACCATCCCGTCCCCGCGTCGTCTCGTCGGTATCTGACCGTGGCGCCCTGGTCGGCCGACATCGGGCGCCGGGTAGGACCGCCGGGGCGGAGCCCACGTAGGTGGCGCAGTCCTAGCGTGTCGGCCAGTGACGGCCCCGGTAGTCGACGGTCGCCACCGCTTCAGCGGGGCACGACGCATCCTGCGGAGCCGGCTGGCTCGGGGGCGCGGCGGCCGGTCCGTCGTGGCGACCGGTGGCGAATCCGATGGCCGGGGCCACCGATCGTCCGGCCGTGGGCCCGCGACGACGACCGGTCGGAGTCGGCGGTCCCAGACCGTCCGTCGCGAGGGGGGCGTGCGGCCCTTCACCGGGATCAGGACGCGGACGACCTTCCGGCCGGGGAGGTGACCGGAACGCGGGCTCCCGGGTGTTTTCGACGGGTACCGTCGCTCAAGCCCAGCGCAGTCCCGCCCCGCCCACCCTGCTTGCGACGTGGGCACACCCGGGAGGGTGGGGCTGTGCCCGGAGGATGGGCTGTGCCCGGAGGATGGGCTGTGATGGTGCCGGCCGGCGTCGTGGGCGCGCCACGCCGCCCCGTGCGTGTGGCGTTGCCGATGACTGCACCGATGTCCGTGCGGTGCCGCGCTGTATGCCGTATGGAAGAACGATGCAGGAGGAACGCGTGGCGGACGAGCGTCGGCCCTTCGCCGACGACAGCGGGACCCCCGAATCGGTCTGGCAGGGATGGGATCCGGGGTGGGCGGAGCTGGATCTGACCGTTCCGCCCACGAATGCAGTGATCGTGGCTCCCCACCCGGACGATGAGGTGCTGGGCATCGGTGGCCTGATGACCATCCTGTCCACGCTGAGCGTGTCGCTCACCGTTGTTGCGGTAACCGACGGCGACGCATCCCATCCCGGATCTCCGACGCTGTCGCCGGCCGAGCTTGCGCGGCGACGGGTGGCGGAACAGCATTCCGCTCTCGCCGAACTCGGACTGGCCCAGGTGCCGGTGCATCGGGTCAGCCTGCGCGACGGGCGGGTCGCCGGGCACGAGGAGCTGTTGGCCGACCAGCTGGAACCGTTGCTCACCGCCGACGGGTGGCTGCTCGCAACGTATGCCGGGGATCGTCATCCAGATCATGAGGCGACGGGTCGGGCGGCGGAGATCGCCGCCGCGCGGACGGGCACCCGGCTGCTCGAGTACCCCGTCTGGACCTGGCACTGGGCGGTGCCGGACGACCCGCGAGTTCCCTGGGCCAGGGCGCGACGGGTGCATCTTCCTGTCGACGTGCAGCGGGCCAAGCAGCGAGCGGTCGACTGCTACCGCACCCAGATTGCTCCGCTTTCAGCCCATCCGGCCGATGCTGCGGTGCTTCCGGCCGAGGCCCTGGCGCGGCTCCTGCGCCCAGCCGAGACGGTCTTCGTCTGACCGTTGCGAGTCATGAAGCATGAGTAGGCCCCTTGCTCGCAGCCACCTGTTGCCGGATGGCGGCCCTACAGCCGGAGCAGGTCTTCGAGCTCACGTCCGGTTGCCCATGCGGTGACACGGGCAACCTGCCGGTCAAGGCCGGGGTACTGGCCGGCGGAGGAGACCCGCGCGTACACCGCGACGGCTCCCGTGGGGCGTTCGACGGCGGACGGCTCGACCAGGATCAGCCGCCCGACCCGGCGCGCCGGTACGGGCAGCTTCCCTTCCCGAAACCAGCGGTAAGCGGTGACGTAGTGGACACCCTCACGCTCCGCCCACTGCTTCAAGTTCACTCACACATCACTTACTCAAAAGCCAGCAGGTCGCTGCCCCGCGGGGACATCTCCCGCAGCGGCAGGCCGCGGTCGTCGAAGGCCGCGTCGTCCGCTCCGGTGATTCCGAAGACGGTCGGCCTGGTGTCGATCCAGCGATTGATCAGCCAGTGCAGCAGGTTGATGGTGACGACCGCCGGAGCGACGACGGCGGCGACCCCGGGAATCGCCGGCTCCAAGGCCAGGGACAGCACGATGCTCGTGATGCCGTTCTGCTGGGAAGCGGCCAGATAAACCCGGTCACGTCGGGACATGCGGTGGGTGAGAAGGTAGCCGACGAGACCCTGTGCGGCGAAGGCTGCGGCTCCTAGATCTGTCTTCCGCACATGGGGTTTCGATGCGTTGACCGGCCTGGTTTCCGATCAAGGTGGCCGGGTCGGATCGACGCCGAGAATGGTGA
>NZ_CDWTMG010000307.1:1994-2306 GCF_977945845.1 Frankia sp. CcMO1 | reverse complement strand
CGAGGGGCGGGGGATGTAGGCGGCCTGGTCGCCTTGGGCGGGCACGAGGCGCAGCCTGCTCAGGGTGCTGAGGACCAGTGCTGCGGTGGGGCGGGCGGGACGGCCGGCGTAGAGGCCGGGGATCTTCCCGTCGGGGCCGGTACCGAGCCGTGCTTGGCGTTCGACCAGGCAGAAGATGAGCAGGGCCAGGCAGATCACGTGGATGAGGGCGTGGATCCGCTGGTTGGAGTGCAGGAACATGGGTGCGACCGCGAGCGGGCCCTTGAACGCGCCGTAGCGACGTTCGACGACTTCCTGTCCTTTGTAGCGGGC
>NZ_CDWTMG010000307.1:1005-1661 GCF_977945845.1 Frankia sp. CcMO1 | reverse complement strand
GGGCCGACGTCGTCGGGCAGGTTGGTCAGCAGGGCGTACCAGCCGTCGGTGGCGGCCTCGGCGTCGAGCGCGGCGGAGTCGAAGTGCCAGGCCAGGGCCGGTTTCCCGGTGTCCGGATCGACGCTGGTGGCGGCGACCAGGTAGCGGGTGACGCGGTGTTTCGTCGCCAGCAGGGTCAGGCGGGCTTTCACCGCGGCTTCGGTGCGGTAGAGGTGGTGGCTGCCCGCGGCGCGGGTGAGGGTGTCGAGGTCGGTGCGGGCGCGGTCGAGTTTGAGTGCGCGGGCGGCTTTGGCGGCCTGGTCGTTCGCGGACGACCAGACGAACACCGTGCGCACGGTGACCGACGGGTCCTTCTTGCGGGGCCCCCGCAGGGTGGTGACACCTTCCCGGGCACGGTAGGTCGCCCGCTGGTGGAAGGGTTTGGCCTGGTCACGGGCCGCGACGTGGTCGACGAGGGTGGCGGTGGCCCAGTCCTGGGCGGCCAGAACCTGCGCGGGCACGACCGTTTTCGGTGCCGGCGCGAGGAACATGACCCCGGGTGTGGACGTCAACGCGGTCAGGTTGCGGTAGGAGACGAGTTTGCTGCCTCCGACCAGCAGGAACCGCCGTTCGCCGGCGATCGTGGTCAGGGCGCGTATCGCGCCGGTGACCTGGGA
>NZ_CDWTMG010000307.1:0-596 GCF_977945845.1 Frankia sp. CcMO1 | reverse complement strand
ACCGGCACCGCCGTCGTAGGCGCGGTGGACCAGCGGGATCCCGCCGTCGCCGGTGACCGCGAGCCCGGTCTGGACCTGTTTGAGGTCGGGGCGGCGGTCCTTGGGATGGCCGTACTTCGGGGTCGCGTAGTCGCCGTCGACCTCGGGGTAGGCGCCGTGCAGCGAGATCGACGTCATGTCCCAGTGGATCCGGGAGACGTCGAGGCCGAACGCGGTGATCGCCGCGGCGCCGACCGAGCCGACGACGGCCTCGCAGACCGGGGCGAGCGCGTCAAGCGCCCGACCGACCCGGTCGTCGTTCAGAATGTCCGGCGCGAGGCCGAACATCTCCTCGACCGCCCACTGGCGTGCCCACCGTTCGACGTGCAGCAGCGGGGTCGGCGAGGTCAGCCGGTTGGCGACCAGCGCGGCGATCACCTGGCCGTGGGTGGCCCGGTTGACCTTGTCGCGCATCGGGGCGAGCCGGTCGATCGTGCCCGCGACATCGAGGCGGGCCAGGTAGTCACGCACGACGGACAGCGCGCCGAGCGGCTTCTCGACGCTCGGCGGCCCGTAGTCCATCGCGACCGTCACAGCCAGGAACAGTCCCAGCCCCG
>NZ_CDWTMG010000306.1:0-4849 GCF_977945845.1 Frankia sp. CcMO1 | reverse complement strand
CCGATCCCGATCCCGATCCCGAATTCTAACCCGTCCCTACCCGTTGTATTGGGTGGGTTCACCGACCTTCGGTGTCGTGCGCGGGACCGAACTCCGGGGAGCGTCCGGGCCTCGCGACGGGAATGACGCCCGCCTCCGCGGCACCGACGCCACCGGCACCGCTCGCATGGTGACCGTCCAGCACGAGACGGCGCTGTTCCTCGGCAGCGGTCTGCTCAACCTGTCGCATGGCACGGCGCAGGATCGGCGGAGCCATGACCGACGTGACGATCGCGACCAGAACGATGACCGTGTACGTCTCGGTGGAGAGCACCCCCAGCCGCACGCCGACGCTGGCCACCACGATCTCGATGACCCCCCGCGCGTTCATGCCGGCGCCCAGGGCAAGAGCCTCCCAGGGGGTCAGCCGGCTGGCCCGTGCCCCCGCGTACACACCGGCAAACTTGCCGAAGACCGCGACCGCGAGCACGATCACCGCCGCGAGCAGAACCCGGGGTTCACCCAGAGCGGTGAGATCGACACGTAGGCCCGCCGTCGCGAAGAAGATGGGCGCGAGCACCGCCATCACCACGATTCGCAACGGGGCGACACTGGCCTGATCCACCAGGCCGGACGACCCGAGGACGACCCCGCCCAGGAAGGCGCCGAACACCGCCTCCAGCTCCAACGCCTGCGTCCCGGCCGCCGACGCGAGCACCAGCACGGCCACGAAGGCCACGACCGATCCGCTCCTGGCGCCGGGATCGGCGCCAGCCCCAGCCCCGGCACCACTCGTGGCAATGATCCGTCCCAGCACGGCCCGGACGACGACCCGGCCGATCGTCAACGCGAAGATCCCCGCCCCGAGGACGTAAAGCACCGACAACGCCGTGTCGCCCGCCCGGACACCGGTGGTCGCCATCGCGGACACGACCGCCAGCATCAGCCAGCCAACGGCGTCGTCGATGATCCCGCCGGCCAGCGCGAGCTGCCCGACCTCCCGATGGGTCAGACGCATCTCCATGAGCGTCTTCGCCATCACCGGGATGGCGCTCACGCACATCGTCACCCCGAGGAACAGCGCGAAGACCGTCCGGTCGCCGTCGGGGCCCAGCAGGGAGGACGGCATCAGCACGCCGGTGGCGATCCCGAAACCCAACGGCAGGAGCAACCCACCGAGGCTGATCCGGGCGACGGTGAGACTGCGCCGGCGGATGATCCGCGTATCAATCTCGAACCCGCTGAGCGCGACCAGGAAGAGAACGCCGAGCTGTCCCACCGCGTCGAGCAGGTGAAACTGCGCGGCGTCACGCGGAAGCAACCAGTCCGAGAAGGCCGGCCACAGCGTTCCGAGCAATGACGGGCCGAGGAGCACGCCGACGCAGAGCTCCCCGACGATGGCGGGCATCCGCAGGCGCACGGCGAGACGCCCGAGCAGAATTGCCAGACTGAGCAGCACGGCGAGCTGAAGCAGGAACAGCAGCAGGGAATGCGGTGGGATCGAGGGGACGGGCTGGGCGGACGTGAGGGACAATGTCTCTCCTCGGACGTCTCGCCACCACTGACGGCGGCGAGGGCTCCAAGCCGACGTCCGACGACCGACGGCCGCATCGGCGACAGGCCAGCCGAGAGCCGGAATCCCGGATCACGGATTTCTCGTCATCCCCCGTCGCCCGCGCGCATGCGATTCGGTCGGCTGACGCCGCGGGCGCCGGCACTGGTACCGACGTCCCTCAAGAAGAAACCACAACGGACGCCGGGAAGTCCGCCGTTCGCGTCATCTCCCGCCGCATGGCGCGGAGTTGTGGAGGGGTAATCACGTTTTCCGGGCCGGCAACCGTGACCAGCCCTCCGCGCTTCCCTCCGCTTCACCAGCCTGCGCAGGCGGGGAGAAATCGGCTCAGATGAGGCCGAGCGCGCGGACCGCCTCCCGCTCCTCGGCCAGCTCACGCACCGAGGCGTCGATCTTCTCCCGGGAGAAGGCGTCGAGCTCCAGACCCTGCACGATCTCGAACCGGCCGCCGGACGCGGTGACCGGGAACGAGGAGATGAGCCCCTCGGGCACCCCGTAGGAGCCGTCGGACGGGATCGCCGCCGAGGTCCAGTCGCCCGCCGGGGTGCCGTTGACCCAGGTGAAGATGTGGTCGATGGCCGCGGAGGCGGCCGACGCCGCGGACGATGCGCCGCGCACCTCAATGATCTCGGCGCCCCGCTTGGCGACCCGCGGGATGAACTCGTCGGCAATCCATGCCTGGTCGCCGACCGCCTCGGCGCCGCTGCGTCCGCCCACCTCGGCGTGGAAGATGTCCGGGTACTGGGTAGCCGAATGGTTACCCCAGATCGTGATCTTCTTGATCTCGGTGCTGGGCACGCCGAGTTTCTTGGCGAGCTGCGCGATCGCGCGGTTGTGGTCAAGCCGGGTCATCGCGGTGAATCGCTCGGCGGGCACGTCCGGAGCGTGCGTCTGAGCGATGAGCGCATTGGTGTTGGCCGGGTTCCCGACGACGAGAACCCTGATGTCCTCGGCGGCCCCGCTGTTGATCGCCTCGCCCTGCGGCTTGAAGATCCCGCCGTTGGCGGACAGCAGGTCACCACGCTCCATGCCCTTGGTCCGCGGACGTGCGCCGACGAGGAGGGCCACGTTGGTGCCCTCGAAGGCCCGCTTGGCGTCGTCGAACACGTCAACCCCCGCCAGTAGCGGGAAGGCGCTGTCCTCGAGCTCCAGCGCCGTGCCCTCCGCCGCCCGCACGGCCTGCGGGATCTCCAACAGACACAGCTTCACCGGCGTGCCCGCACCCAGCAGCTGGCCCGACGCGATGCGGAACAGTAGCGCGTAGCCGATCTGACCGGCGGCGCCGGTTACGGTGACGTTGACGGGCGTTGAGCTCACTGGCTTCTCCTGGTGCAGATCACGGAAGATCGGGGTGCGGCCCGTGTCGTCCTCGTAACGATCCCGAGCCGGCTGGGTAACCGGTCCTGGACTGGAACGTCTTCTGCCGCCCCAGCGATGCTAGCCCGAGGCTAGTCCGAAGTTCTTGGTCAGGAGGCACGGGCGGCGCGGACGCAGCTCACATCGCGGCGCCGCGATGGGGCACGTGCTACCGGCCGATCTCGGTCCCGCACCGTGGTACGGGCGAGACCAGCGCGAAACGTTTCGCGTCCGCGGTGACCTGAAGGAAGGTGTAACAACGGGTGATCTGCCTGAAATGGGCGGCGAAGTTGACGGGGGCGGGCAGCAACCCGTCCGCGTCATAGCCGCGCACCGCCCGCAGGCCCCTGATGAACGTCTCCCGGCTGGGACATGGCCCGGCGGCCACCAAGCCGCGCAGGAACATGTCCGCCGAGATCCACCCGGACAGGGCCGCCTGCTGGGCCGGCGGGGACACCTGGGGCGCGTACTCCAGCATGGCCTGCAGGAACCGCTGGTGAGCGGGAGTCTCCTGCTCGAACGGCAGGTAGTCGACGAAACTGTAGACCCCGGCCAGCACTCCGCCGAACAATTGCAGGAGACGCTGGTCGTAGCCGGTGGGCGACAGGATGACCCGCAGATCTGCCCGGGCCACCCGGGCGCCCAGGACCACCTGGCCGAAGGCGGCGCCGGTGACGGCGCCGACCAGGACGTCCGCGCCGCTATCGCGCACCTTCCGGCCGATACCTGGGATGTCGACCGGCCGGGTCGCATCGATCCGGCCGAGCACCCGCACCCCGGCCGCGGCGAGGCTCAGCGCCATCTTGTCGGCGAGGGTCACGGAGGTCGCCGAGAACCCGGACTGGGCGATGATCGCCCGGTGGCCGCCGCGCTCGGCGACGAACTCACCCCAGGTCGTGACGGACGGCCCGTCGAAGATCATATTCGAGTAGCTGAACATGTTGTCGTTGTGGGTCCAGGCCGCTTCCAGCGAGGTACCGGTCACCGGTATTCGCCGGCTATTGAGATAACCAGCGGAACCACTGGCCACGGAGGTCGACTCGATGATTCCGAACACCTGGTCGTCCTCCACGAGCCCCTGGGCGGCGGCCTGGTTCCCGGCGGGATTCGAGGCGTCATCCCGCCAGACATAGATCACTTTTCGGCCATACACACCACCCGCCTTGTCCGCCACCCCGGGCCGGGCGTCCACCCCGGCCCGGAAGGACCGGAACAGTGACGCCGCGTTTCCGGTGTCCGGATAGAGCAGGCCGAATCTGATCGAGCCCGGACCGACGCCCGGCGCCGCGCAGGCCGGGGGCGCGGTCGGCCTGTCGGTGGAGACCCGGCAGCCGACCGCTCCCAAGACGATCAGGAGACTCACGAGCCCGAGCAGCGCGGCCCGACGGTCCGCACGACGGCGCCGAGGCCGGTGCGGCCCGGCCCCCAGAGCCGTGATGCTCCTCACTCCATCAAGCCTGAACCAGGAGGACCACTCTTCGGTGCCATTCCGTTGATTTTGTGAGATTCACCGAAGATCGATCGCTCCCGGTTTCAGGATCCGATCCTGCTTCGGGCTCCCCACGCGGTACCCCGTGGGGTGCGGCCCCGGTCGGCCAGGTCGGCCAGGTCAGAACGCCGCCGCGGCAGCCCGGGCGATGGCCTGGTCAAGGGGGGCGGGACCACCGCTCACCCCGACGGCCCCCACGATCACCCCGTTCCGCCACAGCGGCAGCGCACCGGGCAGACCCGTGACGACCGGTTCCGCCGGCGACGGACGCTCCCGTCCGACGCGGCCGTCACCCGTGGCAGGTGCCTTGCCGCCAGCGTGTCCCTCGCCACCGGTATGACTGACCAGCTGGGCCGGCGGAGCCCAGGACCGAGCCGCACACGCCTTGTCGACGGAGATATCCGCGGTCTCGAGCCGGGCATTGTCCATCCGGACGTGGGCAACCAGAATTC
>NZ_CDWTMG010000305.1:0-4851 GCF_977945845.1 Frankia sp. CcMO1 | reverse complement strand
GAGAGGTCGCGGCCGGGAACTCCCTGGAACGCAAGATCCAGGAGCTCCGGTACGCCCTGGGCATCGAGAAGCGGTTCTCCAAGGACGAGATCCTGGAGCGATACCTCAACATCGCGTATTTCGGTGACGGGGCGTACGGGATCGGCACCGCCGCCGAGCACTACTTCGGGGTGCCCATCTCCCAGGTCACTCTCGAACAGGCGGCGCTGCTCGCCGGGCTCGTGCAGAGTCCGTCCCGGTACAACCCCGCCGCTTACCCGGAGGCCGCGCTGGCCCGGCGCAACACCGTGCTGGACAAGATAGCCGCCGAGGGGTATATCTCCACCACCCAGGCAGAGGCGACGAAGCAGATGCCGCTGAACGTCGTGAAGGCCCCGCCGCCGGCCGCGGACTCCTGCGAGACGTCGTCGGCGCCGTTCTTCTGCGACTACGTGCGGTCCCAGCTGCGAGCGAGCCCGGCGCTCGGTTCCACCCTGGAGGAACGCAACCGACGCATCTACGAGGGCGGCCTGGTCATCAGGACCACTCTCGACCCGATGGTGCAGCAGGCGGCGCAGGACGCCGTCAACTCGACCGTGTCACCGAGCAGCCGGGTGTCGGCGACCGAGGTCGTCATCCAGCCCGGCACCGGCAACATCCTCGCCATGGCAGTGAACCGGGTGTACGGCTCGAACACAGCCGTCAACCAGACGGTGGTACCGCTGCCGACCAGCGCCACCTTCCAGCCCGGGTCGACGTTCAAGACCTTCGTGCTCGCCGCCGCGCTCGAACAGGGCTACGGCACCTCAACGGCCTTCTACTCCCCGGCCTGCTACAAGACCAAGAAGTTCCCGTTGGACCGCGGTGAGGGCGACTGCCCCAGGGGTTTCTCGAACTCCGATCCCGCCGAGGCCGGCATCTACGACATCCCCAAGGGCACCTGGGACTCAGTGAACACCTTCTACGTGCAGCTCGCGGAGAAGACCGGCGTCCCGGCGGTCCTGGAGATGGCCAAACGCCTGGGCGTCACACCGCCGAAGGCAGACAAGATCGGCTCCACCGACGGGGCCACCGCCATCGGCGGCGGCCAGTACATGTACGTCTCCCCGTTGCAGATGGCCGACGCCTACGCGACGATCGCCGGCGGCGGGGTGCGCTGCACGCCCCGCTTCGCCACCGAGGCCATCGACTCCAGCCACGACCCGATCGACATCGCCCAGCCGCGGCAGTGCGAACAGGTACTCGCCAAGGGTGTTGCTGACACCGTGACCAGTGTGCTCGCCGGCGTCCCGGTCCGCGGGACCGGGACCAAGGCCGCCATCGACCGCCCCTCGGCAGGCAAGACCGGCACCACCGACGAGTTCTCGGCCGCCTGGTATGTCGGCTTCACCCCGCAGCTCGCCGCGGCGGTATCCGTCGGCGACCCCATGGGGGCGGAGAGCCACCCGCTGCGGGGCGTCGTCGCCGACGGCCGGACCTGGCCCCATGTCTTCGGCGGCGACCTGCCCGCGATCATCTGGAGCAAGTCGATGCGGGCCGCCCTGGCCAACCGGCCGGTGGTCCCGTTGCCCGGCGCCGATCCGACCGTCGCGCGCGGCACCAAGGGAGGTCTGCAGAACACCCCGCCAGCACCGGCGCCCGGTCAGGGCCTCGGCGACTTGTTGCAGAACCTGGGTCAGCAGATCTTTCCCGGCATGGGCGGACAGCCACAGGGAGGCGGCGCCCAGCCCGGCACGGGCCAGAGCGGGCAGAACCAGGGACAGCCGCAGCAGCCTCAGAACGGCGTCGAACCAGGATCCGGCAGAGGGGATCAGCCTGCCGGCCGCTAGCCAGCCTTCCGGCGGCCTGGTCAGCGCCTGAGATCCTGGTCAACGCCTAAGGTCCTGGTCAACGCCTAAGGTCGTGGGCCGCGGGCACCTGCACGGGATCGACCCCGATCGCTAGGGCGAGATAAACGGCCGTGTAGTCGAACAGGCCGATGAGTGAGGCGAGCCGTTCCAGCGGCCCGCCGCCGTCGGCGCGCAGTTCGGTGACGCCGACGCCTCGCTCGGCCGCCACCGCCACCGCCGCCTCGGCCTGCCGGGCGACATCCAGGCGTTCGACGTCGGGATCGCGCAGCAGGACCAGGCGGAGCCGGATCGACTCGTCCTCCTCGGCGCGGTCGCGGAAGAAGTCGTCGAAGTCGTCGCGCACCGGGCCGCCAGCCGCGAGACCCGCGCCGAAAGCACCGTCGAACAGCGCGACCTGGTGGCGGGCGGGATGCGGCAGCGCCCCGGCGATGGCCGGATACTTCGCGTTCGTCGCGAGCTGGGTGACGGCACGTTCGGCCACCACGTTCGTCACCGGTGAGGTTCCCCAGATGATCGGCAACGTACCGGCCAGCTCGAGCGCCAGCGTCTTCGCCGGATTGACGAACGACTCGCTGGACGTACGGCAGCGGGTCGCGACGTCCTCGAGGCGGACGGCGGCCGCCTCGATCGCCTCGTCCGCCACCCGCGCGATACCCAGGGCCCGGGCGACGATGATCAGTGGCAGCGACAACGACCACAGGGCGGCACGAGCGGGCTGCTCCGCCGAGGTCACGACGAGGGGCGCACCGGCCACCCCGGCCAGGTGGGCCAGGGGGGTGTCGGCAGGGGCGACCACGGCCACCCGCGCGCCGCGCCGGTTCGCCTCCTCCACCGCCGAACAGGTCTCCGCGGAGGTACCGGACGCCGACACCGCAAGGACGACGTCGGCCACCCCCACCCAGCCCGGCAGGCCGTAGGTGTGGTGACCGATGACGGGCACCGGGCTGGCCGGCCCGGCGACGGCGGCGAGCACCCCGGCGGCCAGCGCCGCGCCGCCCACCCCCACCACGACGACCGCCCGGGGCCGCCCGTCAGCGGCAAGGCGAGCGACCCCGGCCTCCTGGGCGAGGGTGGCACCGCGACGGACCTGGCGGGCGGCGGAGGCGATGTGCGGCAGGAGACCGCCGGCGTGACCGGCGTCAATGCGGGCGGTGTCGTCGAGGATCGCCTCGTCGAGGTACACGTCGAGGCCGCGGCGTCAGTTCGACGCCGGCGCGCCGGAGAACGGGACCGCCTCGTCGAGCAGCATCACCGGGATGTCGTCACACACCGGGAACGCCAGGCCGCAGGCGAGGCACACCAGCACGGGGGCACCGCCCAGCTCGTCGGGCCGCAGCTCACCGTGCTTGCTGCACGGGCAGACGAGGATCTCCAACAGCAGCGGGTCGAGACTCATCAGGCTTCCCTTCCGCTCCGGATGCGAGCGAGGATCTCGTCGCGCAGCCGATGCATCGTGGCGTCGTCGGGCCCCTCCACGTTGAGCCGCAACAGCGGCTCGGTGTTGGACGGGCGGAGGTTAAACCAGGATCCGTCCGAGAAGGAGATCGTCAACCCGTCCAGGTGGTCCACGTCGGCGGCGTCCGGCGCGTACGCCTTCTCGCTCACGTTCATCGCCGCCGCGGCGTCCGCGATCTCGGAATTGATCTCACCGGACGCGCTGTAACGGGCGTACCCCCCGAGCAGCCCGGACAGCGGCCGGTCCTGGCCGCCCAACGCGGCGAGCACATGAAGCGCGGCGAGCATGCCGGAGTCCGCCCGCCAGAAGTCGCGGAAGTAGAAGTGACCGGAATGCTCGCCACCGAAGACCGCGCCGGTACGGGCCATCTCGGCCTTGATGAACGAGTGGCCCACGCGGGTGCGGACCGGGACGCCCCCGCGCTCGGTGACCAACTCGGGGACCGCCCGGCTGACGATGACGTTGTGGATGACCGTGCCCCCCGGCTCCCGGGCCAGCTCGCGATCGGCCACCAGGGCGGTGATGGTCGACGGAGAGACGATCTCCCCCCGCTCGTCGACGACAAAGCAGCGGTCGGCGTCGCCGTCGAAGGCCAAGCCGATGTCGGCTCCGGAGCTGCGGACGGCGGCCTGCAGGTCCCGCAGGTTCGCCGGCTCGATCGGGTTCGCCTCGTGGTTCGGGAAGGAGCCGTCCAGCTCGAAGTAGAGCGGGATCACTGTCAGCGGCAGCCCGGTGAAGGTGGCCGGGACGGTCAGCCCGCCCATGCCGTTACCCGCGTCCACGGCGACCGTCAGCGGCCGGATCCCCGCCAGGTCGACCAGGGTGCGCAGATGACGCACGTAGGAGTCCAGCAGGTCCCGCCGGGTCACGGTGCCGCGACGACCGGGACCGGCGGGAATGCCCGCCTCGATCATCGCGCGGATGTCGGCGAGCCCGGTCTCCTGGCCGATGGGTGCCGCGCCGGCCCGGCAGAGCTTCATGCCGTTGTACTTCGCCGGGTTGTGCGACGCGGTGAACATCGCACCCGGAATGTTCAGCGAACCGGCGGCGAAGTAGAGCAGATCGGTGGATCCCAGCCCGGCGGCGATCACGTCCGCGCCCTGGCTGACCGCCCCCTCGGCGAAGGCCTCGGCGAGCGGGACCGACGACTCCCGCATGTCGTGCGCGGTCACGATCCGCGGGGCGCCGAGCAGCCGCACGAAGGCGGCTCCGGTGGCTCGGGCGACGTCGGCATCGAACTCCGCCGGCACCACGCCACGCACGTCGTACGCCTTGAAGATCCGCGAGAGGTCACGCATCCCTTCCAACCCCTTCTCCCTGGTGTCCCCCGGCACCGGGTGAATGGTGCCCCCCCGGCCGCGCGGCCACTGCTGCGACCGGCTCGGTTGACCTTATCCGCCGGGTCCGGCACCGCCAGGACCGCGTCCGGGCGAAGTCGCGCCGAACCACTCACCGGACCACCGGTACCTAGGGCCTGTTTGGGAAGTTTATCGGGGCAGCCATTCGTTGATCGCGGCGAAGGTGACTGTTGCTTCGTAGCGGACGGCTAGCTTGTCGTAGCGGGTC
>NZ_CDWTMG010000304.1:0-4881 GCF_977945845.1 Frankia sp. CcMO1 | reverse complement strand
GCGGGCCCCCGGGCCGGGCCGCTATCCTGGGGGCCGGAGGCGGCTCGCCGTCCCGCGGCGGTGGGGCCCGCCGCCCCGCCCGCCGGGGAACCGCGGCACGCCCGCCAACGGTCCCTACCAGTTTCAGCGCGCCACTGGTAGGAGAGATCTCGCGTGAGTCAAGCGGCCCGGCAGCCCGTCGACCAGCCCGTCGACCAACCCATCGACTCGGACGTCGACCTGCGGATTCCGCGCCAACGACGCGAGCTGGCCCGCGGTTCCTGGTCGGTCCTGGCCGCCGTCTCCGCCGGTGGCGCCCTGGGGGCGATGGCCCGCTACGGTCTGGCGGCCGCGTGGCCGCACCGGCCGGGCGAGTTTCCGTGGGCGACGTTCGTCACCAACGTCTCGGGTTGTCTGCTGATCGGCATGTTGATGGTCCTGATCACCGAGGTGTGGGCCGCGCACCGGCTGCTGCGGCCGTTCCTCGGCGTCGGTGTGCTCGGCGGGTACACGACGTTCTCCACGTACACGGTCGAGGTGCAGCAGCTGGTGGCCGCCGGCGAACCACGCGCCGCCCTCGCGTACCTGGCGGGCACAGTTGCGGCGGCCCTGGCCGCCGTGTACCTCGGTGTCGCCGTCACCAGGCTGGCCACCCGCTCCCTGCCCGGAAAGAGGCCCACCGCCGCCCGGCGAACGAGGAGACCGTCATGAAGCTCGAAGGACCGGCCGTGCGGCTGACCATTTTCCTCGGCGAGGACGATACGTGGCACCACAAGCCGCTCTATCACGAGATCGTCTCCCGGGCCCACCGCGCCGGGCTGGCCGGTGCGTCGGTGCTGCGCGGCGTCGAAGGTTACGGTGCCAGCTCTCGCATCCACACCACCCGGCTGCTGTCGCTGTCCGAGGACCTGCCGGTAGCGGTGATCATCGTGGACGAGGAGGACCGGGTCCGCGAGTTCCTGCCCCAGCTCGACGAGCTCGTCACCGAAGGTCTGGTGATCATCGATCCGGTGGAGGTCATCCGCTACGTCGGCCGCTCCGGCGCCCGGACGTCGCGATGACGCTGCTGCTCGTCGCGCTCGGCGGCGCGGTCGGTGCGCCGCTGCGCTACCTGGCCGACCGGATGGTGCAGACCCGCCACGACTCGGTCTTTCCGTGGGGCACGTTCAGCGCCAACACGATCGGCTCCTTCGTCCTCGGCGTGCTCATCCGCGGCGTGTCCGTCGACCAGGTCCCCGGCAGTGCCGGCGCGCTGGTCGGTGTCGGCCTGTGCGGGGCGCTGACCACCTACTCCACCTTCGGGTTCGAGACGATCCGGCTGCTGGAGGAACGGGTCCGCGTGTATGCCGTGTTCAACGTCGCCGCCAGCGTGGCGGCCGGGCTGGGGTCCGCGTTCTGTGGCATCGCTGTCGGACAGGCGCTGTGGCCGTGACCGGCACCTCACGGCGACCGGCAACGGCGCCGGCCCGCGCGCGCTCGCGCCGGCCGACGTCGTGCGCTCCTCGGTCCTGCATGCCCTCGACCTGCCGCTGGACCCGCCGGCCCTGGCCGCCACCCTGCGACCGTGAGCCGGGCCTCGCGCTCGGCCGCAGGCCCGGCTGGTGGGAACGGTCGGGGGCGAGTGGGGCGGCTCGGTCCTGATGAGCATGGAGTGGGGCTCGACCCGCCGTCGCGGCTTGATGGCGAGTTGGCCGCAGCTCGGTGTCCAGCAGGCCGAGGACCGCAAGGTGATCGACCTGTCCGAGGCCGAGTCGCTGGGAACGGTGCCCCGCCGCTGACCGGGCGCCGGTGGTGGTGCAGTGAGTCTTGGTAGCTTGACGAGCATGGAGAGCTACCGGCAGGCACGGCGCTTCCACCGGCTGGTGCGGTGGGCGGCGGGCGGACCAGCGCCTCCGCGTGGCTGGCCGGAGTGGAGATCACGATGTTGACGACCACCGGCGCCAAGACCGGCGCCCTCCGGACCGTGCCCCTGCTCGGGCTGCAGAAGGGTGAGGACACGATCCTGATCGCCTCCAACTTCGGCCGGCCACGCAACCCGGCCTGGTGCCACAACCTGCGGGCGAATCCGCGCGCAACGATCAGCCTCAACGGCGTTCGCCGTGACGTGGTGGCACGCGAGCTGCTCGGGTCAGACCGGGAGCATGGCTACCGGCGCGGCGAGGAGGTCTTCCCCGGCTTCAGCCACTACCGCCGCTGGGCACCGACCCGCGAGATCCCCGTGTTCAGGCTCGAGCCGTCGGTGCCGGGCGACGGTTCGGGGAGCTGACGGGTCGGGACATGCCGCGGCTGATCGTCGAGATTCACGTACCGCTGACCGTGCCCAAACCCGGTGGGGTGCATCCGTTCTCGTGGATCGAGGACGTCGAGGAGTACCTGGCCCTCCTCGAGGAATCGGACGGCGCCCAGCAGTACGACGGCGGCGAAGAGCACCGCGACCACTACGTCTTCTTCCTCACCGGAGCCGATGAGCTCACCGTGCTGTCGGTGGCGTCGAGGGTGGCCGGACTCCCCGGTGTCCCCGGTGGCGTCTTCGCCAGGGTGACCGACGACGAGGCACCCCACTTCGGACTCGGGCGCAGAGTGGATCTGCCCACGTCCTGACGGGCGGGAGCAGCGCAAAGTCGGCACAGCAGACTTGCGCCCGTGCCGGGTGCCCCGGGCCGGGTGCCCCGGGCCGTGCTCAGCCGGTCGTGGGCCGGCCGCTCTGCGTCTTGTCGACACGGCTCAGCACCGTTCCGACCAGGCGGCGCCAGTCGGTCGTGAACTCGGGTCCGGTGGTCTGCCGGCCCACCCAGTAGAGCCCGTAGCTGGCGACGACGACGGCGTTCTCCTCAGCGAGCACGGCAATGGCGGTGTCGGCCGTGCCGGGGCTCGACGCCTCGTACACCTTGTGCCGAATCACCACGAAGCCGCTCCATCCGCCCGACGTCAGGGGCTCGGTCGAGGTGTTCTCCGTGTACCCGGGCTCGACGCCCTCGCCTCGCGTCTCGGCGGCCTGGGACACGGTCGGCGTGCAGGCGTCCGCCGCGGCGCGCAGGGTCTCGACGGCGGACTTGGCCGACGCGACGTCGGGGTACACGAGCCCGGCTTGGTCGAAGGCCTGCGCGCCCGCCTTTCCCTCGTCAGCCAGTGACGACGCGATCACGGAGGGTTTGCCGGGCGTCGCCGGACGTGCGGCGGACCCGCCACAGAACGGGACCAGGCTCGTGGTCGGCGGCGTCTGCTCGGGGCGTAGCCAGGTCTGCCCGATGTCGGCGGGTTGCAGCACGCCCGCTTGCATCATGGCGACGGTGATGGTCGATGCGCCGCCATCCGGTGCGGCGTCGTCACCGCCCGAGCAACCCGCCAGGGCCGGCGTCACGACGAGGCCAGCGGCCACCACCCGAAGAAGTCTCCTGACGGTCGACATCGGACTATCTTCGCAGCAGATGCGCCTCGCCCGATCCGCGCGATCCGAAAGGCCGGTCAGCCTGCGGTCCCGCCTCCGGTGTGATCAGGTCGGATGGTCCGGTCGGATGGCTGCGTACAGCAGCATGTCCCTCCGTCGGCCGCCGATCTCCTGATGGCTGCGCAGCAGCCCCTCCCGAACGTATCCGGCGCGCTCGGCCGTGCGCAGCGAAGCGGCATTCCACGGCTCGATGTGCAACTCGACCCGATGCAGGCCGGGCAGCGTCCAGGCGAAGGCTGTCAATGCCGTGAGAGCCGCCGCCGCATAGCCGTGACCACGTTCGGCAGGCGCTACGGAGTACCCCGCCCTTCCGCGGCCACGGTCCCACTCGGCCAGCCACAGCCCCGCCGCACCGACCGCCCGGCCCGTGGCCGCGTCGGCGACGGCGAAGGAGAACCCGGCCCCCTCCTCCCACCGGCTCACGTTGCGCCGGATCCACTCCCGGGCCTCTGGTCGGGTGGCGTGCGCCGGCAGCGTGCCGATCAGCGGCACGTACGGGTCCGTCGCCAGGTCGAGCGCCATCGGCACGTCCTCGTCCACGAACCTGCGCAGGATCACGGCACCGCTCGCGGGTGGATCGGCAGGCCACGGCGGCAGCACCGGCATCAGCGGAAGCGGACGATCATCGAACGGGCATCCTCTCCGCAGGCGAATGTGATCTTGGATCGCGACGCGCCGCGGACGCAGTCTCAATCCGGATTCCATCGGTATTCAACCCATGACTGCGACGGTGCCGGAGGCCTCGGGACAGCATCCAGACCGCGGAGGAAGACCCATGAAACTCACCCGCACCATGTTGGTACTGACCATGCTTGCTGTCGTCGGCGGGTTGACCGGCACCGCCGTGCCGGCGGCCGCCCGCACGACGACGCCGGTGAACTCCGCGGCGACCGCCGGCACGGCGGAACCCCACGGCGCGTTGGCGTCGTTCGCCGGCCGCAAGATCGACCTGGCCCGCAGCTGGGGGGGTGCCCAGACCTGCGCCGTCTACTCACCCGCGGACGTCCGCTGCTACGCCACGAAGCAGCAGGCCGACGCCGCCTCCGTCGCGGGCGTCGCTGGCCTGGCCGGCGTTGCGGCACGCACCGCCGTTGCGGCGGCGGCCAGCCCATGTCCCAGTGGCTGGCTCTGCCTGTTCGAGCAGGTGAACTTCAACCACAACTTCAACGGCGATCCCGTACCGGGGCGGCGTTTGCAGTTCCGGGACGAAGGGTGGCAGAGCCTCCGCAGGTTCGGGTTCATGTATAAGGCGTCGTCGTGGTGGAACGCCCAGGCATGTGGTGACCTGGGCGGCCTCGGCGACGGCGTGGGCGGGGCCATCTACATCGGCGGCTGCGACGCACGGGCGAACTGGCTGGGGGACTTCGACAAGAGGGCGGTGGACGTCGGCGCGTAGCGCCCGGCGAGATGCCGAGGAGTGTGGCGCCGGAAGGAGCGCCACACTCCTCGGCGGG
>NZ_CDWTMG010000303.1:3421-5331 GCF_977945845.1 Frankia sp. CcMO1 | reverse complement strand
GCTGTGGGCCGCCCGGGCCGCCCGGTGCGGTGTCGGCCGGGCTGCCGCCGGTTCCCTCGGTGGGGCCGGCCTGGCCGGTGCGGGCGGCGGCCAGGCCGTGGTAGATCTGTTGGAGATCCGAGGTCAGGGCGCGGGCCCGGTCCACCGGCGCCTCCTCGTTGATGGCCTGGCGGGCGTCGGTGACCAGTAGGTCGGCGCGGGCCTTCTCGTGTGGCGGGGCGGCGTCACCGAGTTCGGCCAGCAGCCGTTCGACGCGGTAGGCGACCGAGTCCAGCTCGTTGCGGGCGTCGATCGCGGAGCGTAGCGCCTTGTCGGCGGTGCGGTTACGCTCCGCCTCGGTGATCATCCGTTCGACCTCTTCCTTGGGGAGGTTGGAGGTTTCACTGATCGTGATCGACTGCTGGGCTCCGGTGTCCTTGTCGCGGACGGTGACGTTGAGGATGCCGTTGGCGTCGATGTCGAAGGTGACCTCGATCTGCGGTTCGCCGCGGGGCGCCGGGCGGATGTTTTCCAGGCGGAAGCGGCCGAGTACCCGGTTGTCGGCGGCGCGTTCGCGTTCGCCCTGCAGTACCACGATGTCCACTGCCGGCTGGTTGTCCTCCGCGGTGGAGAACACCTCGGAGCGTCGTACCGGGATCGTGGTGTTGCGTTCGACGATTTTTGTCATCAGGCCGCCGCGGGTCTCCACCCCGAGGGAGAGCGGGGTGACGTCGAGCAGGAGCACGTCGGAGATCTCGCCCTTGAGCACCCCGGCCTGGATCGCCGCGCCCAGTGCGACGACCTCGTCGGGGTTGACGCTCATGTTCGGTTCCTTGCCGCCGGTCAGCCGCCGGACCAGTGCCTGCACCGCGGGCATCCGGGTGGCGCCGCCGACGAGGATCACCTCGTCGAGGTCGTCGGCGCTGACCTTGGCGTCCTCCATCGCCTGGCGGACCGGTCCCATGGTCCGTTCGACCAGGTCGGCGGTGATCTGTTCGAAGGTGGAGCGCATGACCGTGGTGGTCAGGTGCCGCGGCCCGGTGGCGTCGGCGGTGATGAACGGCAGGTTCACCTGGGTCTGGGTGACCGAGCTCAGTTCGACCTTGGCCTTCTTCGCGGCCTCGAACAGCCGTTGCAGCGCCTGGGGGTCCCGGCGCAGGTCGACGCCCTGTTCCCGGTGGAACCCGTCGGCGAGGTAGTCGACCAGCCGGCGGTCGAAGTCGTCCCCGCCCAGGTGGCTGTCCCCGGCCGTGGCCCGGACCTCGACCACCCCGTCGCCGACGTCGAGGATGCTCACGTCGAACGTGCCGCCGCCGAGATCGAAGACCAGGACGGTCTCGTGGCCCTTCTTGTCTAGCCCGTACGCCAACGCGGCCGCGGTCGGCTCGTTGATGATCCGCAGCACGGAGAGCCCGGCGATCCGGCCGGCGTCCTTCGTCGCGGTGCGCTGCGCGTCGTTGAAGTAGGCCGGCACCGTGATGACCGCTTCGGTGACCTTCTCGCCCAGGTTCCGCCCGGCGTCGTCGGCCAGCTTGCGCAGCACCAGCGCGCTGATCTCCTCCGGCGCGTAGAGCTTGTTCCGGATCTTGAACCGGGCGGCGCCCTCCGGGCCTGCGACGACGTCGAAGGCGACCGCTTTGGCCTCCTCGGTCACCTCGTCATAGCGGCGGCCGATGAACCGCTTGGCCGAGTAGATCGTGCCCTTCGGGTTCAGGATCGCCTGCCGTCGCGCCAGCTGCCCGACCAGGCGTTCACCGCTCTCGGTGAACGCCACCACCGACGGTGTCGTCCGCGCATCCTCCGCGTTCGGGATGACCCTCGGCTCGCCACCCTCCCAGGCGGCGATCACCGAATTGGTCGTCCCCAGATCAATGCCGACTGCCTTCGCCATCGAATGCTCCTCCAGAAGCGAACCTCACACATATGGGGAC
>NZ_CDWTMG010000303.1:0-3022 GCF_977945845.1 Frankia sp. CcMO1 | reverse complement strand
CGCAAGTTATTTCATTTCGACTCCTATGACGAATCGGGCGTGCCCACGCCGTGAGCAGGCTTCACTCGGATAAACCGACCCCACAGCAGGGAACCTGTCCAGGATTTGCCCAGCAAAACGCATTGCCTACGGAGTATCGCTTGTCGGCAGGCGAAGGAAGAGATCATGAAAAGGCCTTGATTGCCAGGAGGTCCTGATTGCCAGGGGAGCTGGAGCACCAGGAGAGCTGGCAGAGCCACACCGGTCGGGGCCGGGCCGGGGCAGGACAGGGATCGGGGGGCTGAGCCCGGCAGGACGGGCAGCACCAGGCAGCGCCTGGCCCTACAGCCGGTTTCTGGTCCTAAAGCCGGTTCTGGCCCTACAGCCGGCTGTAGCCGGGTGTCCCTCGGCCGTGGCCCGCAGTTTTTGGGCCGGCGAGGCAGGGGTAGAGGCAAGGCATAGTCAATTGGACGCAAAGGTGATAGCCGGCCGGCCCGGCCGGAAGGAGTGAGGATCATGACACTACCTGTACGACGCGGAGAAAGCCTGGGAACGCTGGCACGATGGGATCCGTTCCGGGAGATCGAGGACGCCTGGACTCGCATGGGCAATCTGCTCGGCGACGTCATGGGCGGCGTCGAGGGCCGTCCGGCGCGGTTGCTGGGTGGCATAGTGCAGCCGGTCGACATCGAGGAGACCGATGACGCGTTCGTGATCGATCTCGATCTTCCCGGGGTACGCCGGGAGGACATCTCCGTGGACCTGCGCGACAACGAGCTGTTCGTCACCGGTGAAATCAAGGAGCGGGAACGCACGGGAGTACTGCGCCGCCGTAGCCGCCCAGTGGGCCGGTTCGAGCACCGCATCGCCGTGCCGGGTGACATTGACCCGGAATCGGTGCACGCCACCCTGGCCGACGGAGTGCTCACCATCCGGCTGGCGAAGGCTAAGCGGAGCCAGCCCAAGCACATCGAGATCAGCACCGGACCCGAAGGCCAGAGCACCGGCCCCGAGGGCCAAAGCTGACTGAGTGCCTGGTACGACTGAGTGCCTGGTACCCGGACCCGCCAGCGCGCCCTCCGCCGGGACCCCGGCAGGCCCGGCCTGTCCAGCCGGTCGGCTTGCCCCGCCAGCAGGCGCTACCGACGATTTGTAATTAAGGTATTGCATGTCGTGAGGATGGGCCTGCGATGTTCGCGGGGTCCGGTCACGTTCTGCTTCAGGGGAACCATCATGCCAAAGATCATCGCTTACGAGGAGGAAGCACGGCGCGGGCTGGAACGTGGCATGAACCAGCTGGCCGGCGCCGTGAAGGTGACGCTCGGTCCGAAGGGGCGCAACGTCGTCCTGGAGAAGAAGTGGGGCGTTCCCACCATCACCAATGACGGTGTCTCCATTGCCAGGGAGATCGAGCTCGAAGATCCGTATGAGAAGATCGGCGCCGAGATGGTCAAGGAGGTCGCCAAGAAGACCGACGAGGTGGCCGGCGACGGCACCACGACGGCGACCGTCCTGGCGGAGGCACTGGTCCACGAGGGCCTGCGGAACGTGGCCGCGGGCGCGAACCCGATCGCCCTCAAACGTGGCATCGAGCTGGCCGTCGAGCGGGTCTGTGGGGAGCTGGCCGACCTGTCCAGGGATCTGGAAACCAAGGATCAGATCGCCTCAACGGCCTCGATCTCGGCCGGCGGGGACACCGCGATCGGCCAGATCATCGCCGAGGCGATGGACAAGGTCGGCCGGGACGGCGTCATCACCGTCGAGGAGAGCAACACCTTCGGCCTCGAGCTGGAGCTCACCGAAGGTCTGCGTTTCGACAAGGGCTACATCTCGCCGTACTTCATCACTGATCAGGAGCGGATGGAGTGCGTCCTGGAGGACCCCTACATCCTGGTCGCCAACATCAAGATTTCGCTGGTCAAGGACATGCTCCCGCTCTTGGAGAAGGTCATGCAGGCCGGCAAGCCGCTGCTGGTTATTGCCGAGGACGTCGAGGGGGAGGCCCTGGCAACCCTGGTCGTCAACAAGATCCGCGGTACGTTCCGGTCCGTGGCCGTGAAGGCGCCGGGTTTCGGCGACCGGCGCAAGGCCATGCTCGGCGATATCGCCGTTCTGGCGGGCGGTCAGGTGATCAGTGAGGAGGTTGGTCTCAGGCTGGAGAACGCCGACCTCGACCTGCTTGGCCAGGCCCGCAAGGTTATCGTCACCAAGGATGACACGACCATTATCGAGGGCGCCGGCGACCCGGGCCAGATCGCCGGTCGGGTCAGCCAGATCCGTAGCGAGATCGAGAAGTCGGACTCCGACTACGATCGCGAGAAGCTGCAGGAGCGGCTGGCCAGGCTCGCCGGCGGCGTGGCCGTCATCAAAGCCGGCGCGGCCACCGAGGTCGAGCCCAGGGAGCGTAAGCACCGCATCGAGGACGCGGTCCGCAACGCGAAGGCCGCCGTTGAGGAGGGCATCGTTCCCGGCGGTGGGGTGGCTCTGCTGCTGGCCTCGGAGGCCGTCTTCGACGGGCTGGACGTGGCCGAGGACGAGCGGACCGGGGCCGAGATGGTGCGCCGCGCGTTGACCGAGCCGCTCCGGCAGATCGCGATCAATGCCGGTCTGGAAGGCGGCGTCGTGGTCGAGAAGGTCCGCAACCTGCAACCGGGGTGGGGGCTGGACGCCGCCACCGGCGAGCACGTCAACATGCTCGAGGCCGGGATCATCGACCCGACCAAGGTCACCCGCTCCGCCCTGCAGAACGCCGCATCCATCGCCGGGCTGTTCCTCACTACCGAGGCCGTCGTCGCCGAAAAGCCAGAGGAAAAGGAAACCGCGGCCGCGGCAGCCGGTGGGGGTGGCCTGGAATACTGATTGACAGCGTCGTTGTCGCGGCCGACACGCCGGCCGACACGCCCACGGTGGCGGTCGAACAGGCCCATCCCGTCCTGGAACTCGCCTACCGCGGCAACTCGCCTATTCCGCGACGTTTCCACCGCCGAACTGCCGACGGAAGGAACCGAGCAGGTGGTCGAGGCCCCAGAGGAACTGGCCCGGG
>NZ_CDWTMG010000302.1:0-4956 GCF_977945845.1 Frankia sp. CcMO1 | reverse complement strand
TTACCGAACTGGCTGGGGTCTCACGCCCACCCCGGTTAACTTCGAAGACCCTGAAAACCTCGACCGGCTTCGCCCATCCCAGCGTCTGCCGTGGCCTGGTGGGTGGCCGCGTCGGGTTTGATGCACGGGTTGCCGCGGGATTGTCAATCTCGGGCTTGTCGGTTTCTCGGGCCCGTCAGCCGGCCCGTTCGGGAACGATTTTGCTGACGATGTGCTCAGCGATCGCCAACGACGCCGTCGCGCCGGGAGACGGCGCGTTACGGACATGCACGACCCGCCCGTTGTGGGACAGGACGAAGTCGTCGACGAGGCTACCGTCGCGGGCGACGGCCTGGGCCCGGACTCCCGCGGGGCCGCGAACCACGTCGGTGGCCCGCAGGTCGGGGACATAGCGCCGGGCCTCGGCGACGAAGGCCCGCTTGCTCGCCGTGCGCAGCATCTCCTTGGCGCCGGTCTTCCAGTGGGTCTTCGCCATCTTGTGGAACCCCGGCCAGGCGAGCGTCCGTCGCAGGTCGGTGCCCTGGACGGTGCTGACCGTGTACCCCTCTCGGGCAGTGGCCAGCACCGCGTTCGGCCCGACCAGGATCTCCCCGTCGATGCGCTTGGTGAGATGGATGCCGAGGAAGGGATATCGCGGATCCGGAACCGGATAGATCAGCCCATGGACGAGGCCACGCCGCTCGGGGCGCAGCAGCCAGTAGTCGCCCCGGAAGGGAACGATCTGCGGGGAGGCGTCCTCACCGGTCAGCGTCGCCACCAGGTCCGACTGCAGCCCGGCACAGGAGATCAGCAGGTCGAACGGCCCGACGCTTTCGGAGACGACGGCGACCCGGCCACCGTCGCGAGACGCTAGCTCGTGATTGCCGTTGGGTCGCGCGCGCGCGGTTCCGGCGACCGTGAGGCGGAGGTGGACGCCGGCTGGGCGATCCTCCACCCCGATCACCTCGGCTCCGGTGCGCACGGCCCCGCCAGCGGCGACGATCTCGGTACGCAGGGCCCGCGCGACCCCGGGATAGTCGATGATGGCGGTGGTGGGTGAGTGCAGGGCGGCGACCCCGCGGGCGTGGGGTTCGACGGACCGCAGCTCGTCGGCGTCGAGCATCCGGGTCCGCGGTACGCCGTTCGCCGCCGCCCGCTTCTCGATCTCGGCCAACCGTTCGAGCTCGCTGTTGTCGACGGCGATCACGATCTTGCCGCACTCGTCGTACCGGATGCGGTGCGTGGCGCAGAACTCCCGCAGCAGCCCGACCCCACGGCGGCACAGGGTCGCTTTGAGCGAGCCTGGGACGTAGTAGAGACCGGCGTGGACGACGCCGCTGTTGCGGCCGGTCTGATGCCGGGCGATGTCCTGTTCCTTCTCGAACACCGTCACGGCCGATCCCGGTTCGACCTGCCCGAGCCGACGGGCGACCGCCAGCCCGAGAATTCCACCGCCGATCACCGCGATGCGACCTGCCACGCCCGTCCCCTGTCCGTCCGTCGAAAGCGTGAATCCCGATCACGCCGATCGTACGAATCCAGTATCGGCGTGCACGGTATGTTACGAGTCGGTAGTCAGCCCGGTAGCCAGCCGGGTGTCCCGCGGGCTCAGCCGAAGAAGTGGCCGGGCGGGTGGGCCCGGTCGGTGCGCGAGCGCGGTGTGCCGCGCAGCGCGTCGGTGAGCGTCCGCGCGGTGTTGACCAGGGGGACGTGGCTGAACGCCTGCGGGAAGTTACCCGTCATCCGGCCCAGCCTGGGGTCGTACTCCTCCGCGAGGAGCCCGACGTCGTTACGCAACGACAGCAGGCGTTCGAACAGCTCCTGAGCCTCGTGGACCCGCCCGGACAGGGCGTAGTTGTCGGTCAACCAGAAGGTGCAGGCCAGGAAGGCGCCCTCGCCCGCGGGCAGTCCGTCGACCGCGCCGTCCTCGGCCGTCGGATACCGCAGGACGAACCCGTCCTCCATCAGCTCCCGCTCGATGGCGGCGACTGTTCCCACGGCGCGGGGGTCGGTGGCGGGCAGGAACCCCACCAGCGGCATGTACAGCAGCGCCGCGTCGAGTTCCTTGGAGCCGTAGAACTGGGTGAAGGTGTTGCGTTCGGAGTCGAACCCGCGGGTGCAGACCTCCGTGTGGATCTCGTCCCGCAGCGCCGACCAGCGGTCGACGGGGCCCGGTAGCCGGGACTCGACGATCCCGCGTACCGCCCGGTCGGCCGCGACCCAGGCCATCACCTTCGAGTGGACGAAGTGGCGGCGGGGGCCGCGTACCTCCCAGATGCCCTCGTCGGTCTTCCGCCAGCCGGTCTCGAGGAAGTCCATCAGCTTGGTCTGCAGCGGCCAGGAGTCGTCCGCATGGCTCTCGGTGATGGTCTGCCCGCCGGGGAGCGCCAGCCCGGGCACGGGCTGGCGACGGTTGGCGACCGCGACCCGCGCGACATGCAGGGCATCGAGGACCTCGCCGTAGACGTCGAGCTGGAACTGGTCGACGGCGGCATTGCCGACCCGCACCGGGGCGGAGTTCTCGTACCCCGGTAGCCACGGGATCTCGTATTCGGGCAGCCGGCGTTCCCCGGCCACGCCGTACATGATCTGTACCCGGGAGGGGTCACCGGCGACCGCGCGCAGCAGCCACTCCCGCCAGGCGGTTGCCTCGCTGGTGAACCCGGCGTCGAGCAGGGCGAGCAGCGTGATCGTCGCGTCCCGCAGCCAGCAGTACCGGTAGTCCCAGTTGCGCACGCCGCCGATGTGTTCCGGCAGCGAGGTCGTGACGGCGGCGACGATCCCTCCGGTCGGGGCGTAGGTGAGCGCCTTGAGGGTGATCAGCGACCGGCGGACGGCCGGCTGCCACTGGCCGTCGTAGGTGCAGCCCGCCATCCAGTCCGACCACCACGCCTCGGTGAGGGTGATCATGCGCCGGACGTCGTGGGACGGCGGGGGAGTCTGATGGGAGGGGGCCCAGGTCAGCGAGAACGGTACCGACTGGCCGGCGGCGACGTGGAAGTCGGCGTAGGTGGCCATGTCGTGCCCCTCCATCGGGGCGGTTGTCCGCAGGGTGACCGCATCCGGCCCGGCCACCGCCGACATGGTGTGCTCGTCCACCCGGCGGACCCACGGCACGATGGAGCCGTAGTCGAAGCGGAACCGGGTCTCCGATCGGAGGTGGACCGCACCCTCGAGGCATTCGACCAGGCGGAGCACGGTGTGCGTGCCGGCGCGGGGGAACATCGCGTCGACGATGCGCACGGTGCCGGACGCGGTCGTCATGTCCGTCTCCAGCACCAGCGTGTCGCCCCGGTAGCGCCGGCTGATGCCCAGGACCGGCTCGACGGGCGCGATCTTCCAGTGGCCGGCCTCGGAGTCGCCGAGCAGGGCGGCGAAGCACGACGGCGAGTCGAATCGGGGCAGGCACAACCAGTCGATCGACCCAGTGCGCGACACGAGCGCCGCGGAGTGGGTGTCGCCGATCAGCGCGTAGTCCTCGATCAGGGATGGCACGACCTGTTCCTCGCTCCCATGGTCCACTGGTTGTGATCATCGTTGGATCGATGATCGTCGGATAATTGATGATCATCGGGGTCGATGTCATCGGGGTCGCCCGCCGTTGGGCGCGATCGCGGGCACAGCGCCGCCGGTCGACGGTGAACCGGTACGAGCACGCCGCGCAGCGGTGGGCCGGCGGTTACCCGTGGCGGAGGTCGCTAAGCCTCATGAGGGCGTTTACCTTACGGACCCGCTCGGCGGACTACGTTGGGGGTCCGGTCATGGCGGTGCTCCAGCCGTCGTCCGGACCAGATTTCCTTCCCCGATGTGACAGGACTCACCACGTGGCCCCATCGTCGTCACCTGCTGTCACCCGTGCCGCTCGCTACCTGGCCGACCCTCGGCGCCGGACGATGGTCGTCGTGGCGGTACTCGCCACCATCGGCCTGATCGTCTTCGGGATCTACGCGACGTTGGACGGGCCGCCGCCGCAACAGGAGGCCGTCGTGTACTTCGCCCCGGGAGCCACCGAGGCGCAGAAGGACGCGGTGCGCGCCGCGTGCCCCTCGGTGGGCAGGGCCATCCAGCTGCCGAAGGACCGCAACCAGCTGGCCACCAGCCGGATCTATCCGCTGCGGTACGACGTTGCGAAGGCGTCGACCGTCGACCGCGCGGCCCTGTACAAGTGCGTGTACGCCCAGCCGCACGTACTCGGGATCAGTCAGGTCACCCAGGGCCAGTAGACCTTCGCCCATCAGGATCGACTCTTCTCCGGCTCCCGTTGGGCGAGGAGTTCGGCGGGCGTGGGCCGGCCGGCATCGCGGGCCTCCTTCGCCTGCCAGAGACTCACGATCATGGTGGTCAGGATGACGAGCCCACTGAGGATCAGGCTTCCGCCGGACCACCCGGAGGACGCGGGAAGGGTGTCGACCACGATCCACGCGATTCCCGCGGCGATCATCCCCAGCGCGAACAGAATCGTGAACGCCGACGAGAACCGGTTCGCGGCCGCCTGATCGGCGAGGTCGGCGGCCTTGCGCCGGGCCTGCTCGAAACGGCCGCGCGCCCACTCGTACTCCAGGCTCAGGATGAAGAACCCGAGCGCCACGACGAGGAATCCCGGGCCCGGCAGCGCCAACATCGCGATCCCGAGGCCGAGGACGCCGAGACCCAGCACGGTCAGGGCGATCCGGCGGAACAGGCGGGCGCTTCGGGTCAGCACGTCGGGTAACCCTCCTGAGCGGATCGTGGACGGGGCGGGAGTGTCCTCTGGGACGGTGCTCTACTGCGACGCTCTACTGCGACGGTGTCCTACTGCGACGTTCTTCCGTCATAACGCATCACGCAAGAACATCGTGGCGGGGATCTCCTCGACCTCCTCGACCGATACGTGTCGTGATGCCGACATGCCAACATGCCGACGGGGCGCGGGGATTCGCGGCTCCGCGGGGGTAGGGCCGGGCGGGCCCTCCGGGCGCACCGTCTAGGCTTGTCTTC
>NZ_CDWTMG010000301.1:0-4977 GCF_977945845.1 Frankia sp. CcMO1 | reverse complement strand
GTGCGGGACTGGCTGCGGCGGGCGGGGCGGGTCGCTGGTCGGGTGCTGGCGGTGTGCGGGGCGGCCGCGGCCGGGTCCGGCGCCGAGTTCGTGCCGCCCGCGCCGGTGGTGGCCGGGCCGGGTCGCGCTCAGCCACGGAGTCGCTCAGCCACGGGCGTCGTCGCGAGAGTCGCGCTCGCTCGGTGAGGTCCGCCGGTTGTCACCCGGCGCGCCGGTAACGTTGATCAATGGCGGCCGATCTAACGGCATGGCCCAGCGCTGGAACAGGATTGTCGGCGGTGTCGTCACCGCCGCAATGATCACCGCGACCGGTTGGTCGCTCGGCGGCAGCGCCGCGACCGCGTCGACCGCGTCGACCGCGTCGACCGCGTCGACTGCGTCGAGCAACGGGCTCTATCTGACGTTCGTCGCGGGTGCTGGCCAGTTCAACGAGCTGACCATCAGGCAGCGGAGCACTCCCGATCCCCGCAACACCCAGTTCTTGATGTTCCTGTACACGATCGATGACGTGTACCCGATCACCGCCGGGAACAACTGCGAGGTACCGGACACCGACGATCCCACCGTCGTGATCTGCACCCTGTACGAGTCGCTGCCGACCCCGCCTGATGCCACCGTTCGCCTCGGCGACAAGAACGACCGCCTCACGATCCACGCCTCCGGGAGCAACACGATCTACGCCGGGACCGGCAACGACCGCCTGATCGGCACCGGCGACGACCGCCTGTTCGGCGAGGACGGCGACGACACCCTGATCTCGACCGCGCTGGGCGGGGCGTACGGCGGGCCGGGCAACGACCTGATCGTCGGTGATGGGTACCTGGCCGGCGATGAGGGCAACGACGTCATCGTCGGCGACCAGAACCCGAACTTCATCAAGGGTGGGCCCGGCAACGACGACCTGTCCGGCGGCGTCGGCGCGGACCAGATCTTCGGTAACTCCGGCAACGACCTGATCCGGGGCGGCACCAACCGCGACCACCTGTACGGCGGCCCCGGCCACGACACGATCTACGGCAACAGCGGCAGTGACCTGATCGAAGGCGGGCCCGGCCACGACAAGCTCTCCGGCGGCGCCGGCCACAACACGACCACCCAGTAAAGGCGCAGTCGCCGATCTTGTGACGTGGGTGTGTCGCCGAGGGACGGGGGCTCGTAGCTCGTGATGATGGTCCGCTCGCGCGCCGAGCGGGTGCCTTGCCCGCGGTGTGGGACGGTCTCGGGTCGAGTGGATGGTCGGTATCGACGGGTCGTCCTCACGTCGGCCGAGATCGCATCCTCGCTCGACGCCCGCCCTGCGACCTGCGGCACACCGGGCGTCTCCCGGTGGCTCGCTGCTGGCGTCGACTCGGCCCAGGTCGCAGCGTGGGCGGGACAACGCGGGTCGCCGTCCTCGTCCGCGTCCACGCCCTGGCGAGGAGCCGCAGCCCCTTTGGGGCGGCAGTCACGAACAGTGCTCGACTGTTGCTATCCGTAACGTGTCGTTGGTGTGTCGCGATGTGGCCGGGTGACATCCGCAACCGACCAGTCCGTAAGGGTCAGGGGGGCACGCATGATGAACGGCTGGCTGAAGGACAGACTGAGCAGTTGGGCGTCACGCGGGGTGGGCCTGAAGACTCTGGGGGCTGTGGTCGGTGTCTCGGTCGCGGCCGTGTTTCCGGCGGCGGGATCGGCAGATGCGGCCGGACGCGCACACCACGGCGGTGCGACCGTTCGCGTCTCGGTCGACTCCGCCGGTAACGAGGCGAACAACGCCAGCGTCCGTGGGGCGGTCACGGCCTCGGGCCGTTACGTCGCGTTTGACTCTATGGCGTCGAACCTCGTTCCCGGCGATACCAATGAGGCCAGCGACATTTTTGTGCGCGACCTGCGTTCCGGGGTGACCCGGCGGGTCTCGGTCGGCTCGGCCGGCGAACAAGCGAATGGCTACAGCTTCGAACCGTCCATCTCTGATGACGGGCGGTACGTGGCGTTCGACTCCTCCGCATCCAACCTCGTTCCCGGCGACACCAACGTCGCCAGCGACGCCTTCATCCACGACACGCGATCGGGGACGACGCGGCGCGTGTCCGTCGCCGGCGACGGGGCGCAGGCCACGTTCTCAAGTGGCGGCGCGAAAATCTCGGGAAACGGGCGGGTCGTCGCCTTCACCTCCTACGCCCCGAATCTGGTCGCCGACGACACCAACCGGAGCAGAGACGCCTTCGTGCACGACCTGAGGTCGGGTATGACCAGTCGCGTGTCCGTGGCTGCTGACGGGTCCCAGCTCGCCTCCGGCGGGGGCGGTTCGGCGCTCTCCACCGACGGTCGTTTCGTCGCCTTCCAGTCCGCGTCCCCGGACGTCCTGCCCGGTGACGTCAATGGCACCGTCGACGTCTTCCTGCGCGATCAGCGCGCCGGGACCACAACGGGTGTGTCGGTCGAGCCCGGCAGCCAGGTGACCTCCGGCGGGAGCGGGCCGTCCATCTCCGCGAACGGCCGATTCGTTACGTTCGAGATCCGGCCGGTGGGCTGGCAACCGGGCGGCGAGATCTACGTGACGGACACTCGCCGCGGCACCCGGACCCGGGTGACGGAGCCGGCGGGCGCCGAGGAGGGAGAGGGACGGTCAGCGACGATCTCCCCGGACGGGCGCTACGTGGCCTTCGTCGGCTCGTCCGAGCTCGTCGGTGACGACCACGACGGCACCGGCGTACTGGTGCGCGACCTGCGGCGCGGGATCACCACCCGGGCGTCGGTGAACCTCGACGGACAGCCGGTCTGGGGCGAGACCCCCGACATCTCTCGGGCTGGGCGCGTGGTCGTGTTCTGGTCACCCGCGCCGGACCTCGTGCCCGGCGACACCAACGACGACACGGACATCTTCACCTGGTTCCCCTCACGGCGCGCGGCCGGCGGACACCAGCACTAACGCCGATTTCCGTACAGGAGGTTCGGCCCAATCCTGGCCCCACTCGTGGCCATGGTGTAAATCGCCGCTCTCGTGTCATCCCGACCCATACCCGTAGTTAGTTTAGTCCGACGCCACGCGACCTCTTACCATTCCGGGCATGGCGGACTCGGATTACGCGGTCGGGTGGGGCACGTTGACGCTGATCAACGCGGGACTGGCCCAGGCCAAAGGACGCAGCGGCTGGAACTGGTGGCTGGTGTCGATCGTCCTGGGGCCGATAGCGACGTTCCTGATCGTGTACTGGCCGCCGGTGGTTCCGCCGCCGACCCCGGCGCCACCGGCCTCGACTGAGGGCCCGGCTGAGGAGCGCCCAGCGCAGAAGTTACGGTAGGAAATGTCATAATGTCGATTATCGGCGCAACGCTTAGGCAAGCGAGTTACGTCTGAAGATGCGAAGACTCGAACGTCCCCCGCGGATCATTGGCGCGGCCGTCCGCCGAGACGCCTACCACTGGATCAGTCCCCCCTTTTCCCGGTCGTCCACCCCTCCGTGCGTCTAGCGTCCGCCCTCAGGGGGCGCGCACTATGACGCCTGTCATCCCTTGCTCTACCACCACCCTTGTGTACCCCTCCGGGACCACGCCGCAGCCGCGCATCAGCCATGGCGGCGTGGGGCCGCCGTCGTAGGGGTCGGCGAGGCAGACGACGGCGCCCGCCGGGTCGACGTCGGCCGTGAACCGGCCGCCCGACACCGGCGTCACCAGCGCCTCGCCCGCGGCCAGCGCCGCCGCCTCGATCTTGACCTCCGTCTGCTGCGGCAGAGCAGGTCCGCCGTCCGGCTGCCCGGCGGCTGCCCAGAACGAGCCAACCCGCCCTGCCGGGATGACGAGCAGCGTTCCCTCGGGTAGTGGCTGGTCCGGGATCGAGGCGACGTCGGAGACCTGCATCACGGTGCCGGTGAGCTTGCCGGTGGCGGCGCTCGCGCCCGCGGGCGGCGTCGCCTTGGGCGAGCCGCCGTTGCCCGCGCCACTGGCGTCATCGGTGTCGCACCCTGCCAGCGCCGTGAGGGCGACGAGGAGGACGACCAGGCCCGGACGCGGCTTTCGTGGCGAAGTGTGATTCATGCGCAACCGTTCGGCTGGAGTGCCCGGAGTGGTCTTTCAGATCTTCCGGGTGGTAGTCACTGTCCGCTGACATTCTCACGCACTGCAACCATAGGGAACTCCAAGTAACGAGATTTCGGGGGGAAACGCCTTGACGGTGCAATTCAGTCCGGGGCGACGCGGCCTACGACTCCTGGCGGGCCTCCTTGCCGCCCTGGTCGTCTGCGCCGCCGTCGTCGCCACGATGCCGCCGGCGAACGCGGCGTCGCCGCAGATCGACGTCGTCTTCTCGCTGGACGGCTCGGGCAGCATCGACTCCAGCGACTGGGAGCTGCAGAAGGACGGGTACTCGGCCGCGCTGAGTGACGCACTGGCCTTTCCGCGGAACGGGTCGATCGCCGTCGGGGTCAACCAGTGGTCCGGGCCGTTCGAGTCGCGGGTCGAGGTCGACCTGACGGTGCTGAGCTCCCAGGCGGACGTCGACGCGATCATTCAGAAGATCCAGGCCATCCAGCAGTTCGCCAGCAGCACCGACCCGGTGACCGGCTTCGAGCAGGCGGCCGGGATGCTCAAGACCGGCGGGCGGTCCGGGTCGGACACCCGCGTGTGCATGTCGAGCGACGGCACCAAGAACGACGGGCCCGGCGCTCTCGGCACATCGGTCCCCGCCGCCAGGGCCGACGGTCTCGACCGCTACTCGGTGGTCGGCATCGAGGATCTCGGCAACGGCGCCGCCCTCCGCGGGTACTACGGACCTCACGTGTTCGGCGGCGGCACCTTCACCCTCGCCCGCAACACGGCCGAGTTCGCCGGCCTGATCGTCGGTGGCTGCATCAACAACCCGGTCGACCTGGTCGCCCTCGAGGTGACCCAGGGCGTCCAGAACTGGAAGAACGCGGTGCCCCTCGTGGCCCGCAAGGCCACCGCGGTCCGGGCCTTCGTCGAGGTGCCGGCCGGCGCCCCGACGCAGCGCGTGACCGG
>NZ_CDWTMG010000300.1:0-4984 GCF_977945845.1 Frankia sp. CcMO1 | reverse complement strand
GCGTGGAGAAGTAGTCGACACCGGTCAGGCACATCACCCGCCACCACGGGTGCAGCCTGTGCTCGCCGGACGGCGCGGCATGCGGGCCGGCATGCCGCTGTGCCCGGTCGGTGCCCGCCAGCATCCAGGAACGCAGGCGACGAACGCTGTTCGTGCTCGGTGACGGCCAACGCGGGACACACCTTCCAGACGGCGCGCGGCGCGCGGCGCGCGGCGCAGGGACACCTCCCCCCCGCCGGGAGCGGGAACGACCGGGCCGTGGGAACCTGGGCGCGGACCGGCCTGCCGAGCATCCTCCACACCCCCGACAACATCCCACGGGCGTGTCATCCCACGGGTATCGCGGCATCGCCCTGGGCTGCCGCGGCAGGTAGCCGGCCGGACCTCATCGGACGCCAAAGCCTGCCGCAGGACAAGGAAGCCGGCAATTATGGGCACTATGCCGGCCCGAACCTCGCGAATGGACCCGACGCCGCTTCGATGCGCGCCACACCGAGTCTCCCCCGACCCCGGCCTGCTCGACTCGGCGCACGTCGGTCGGGCGACGGCCGGGCGGTGACCACCCGGGAATTCACCGTCGTCGAGCAGGAGATCCGGGATGCTTTTGCGCTGGGACGCCGGGTGGATCTGGCGGACCGGACGGACCGGGTCGTCCGGGCGGTCGTCCTGCGCGATCTGCTGCTCGGGACGGACGACGGCGAGCCTGGGCCGTCGGCGGCGCTGCGCCTCACCCGCGCCCGGATCGTCGGCGAGCTCGACCTCTCCCACAGCGTCCTTGGATGTCCGGTCCGGCTGCGGGACTGCGTCTTCGACCATCGGGTGAATCTGTACGGGGCGAAAACCCGCCAGCTCGATCTCACCGGTACGCACTTCCGCGGAATCCTCGCGTCGAACGCCGTCATCGAGGGCAACCTCCGGCTCTTCGACTGCCGGTCCCGCGGACCGGTCATCCTGGTCGGCACCTGGATCAACGGAGCGCTGCTGCTCTCCGGCGCCCGCTTCGAGGGCCCCGGCTCCGCCCTCGACGCAACCCGGCTGCACGTCGAGGACGACCTCCTCGGTGGCCCCTCACCGGACGGCCGGTACCTGTCGGCCCTGCGCTGCGACGGGGAGCTGAGGCTGAACAACGCTGTCGTGGGCGGATCGGTACGGTTGGAGGGAGCCCACCTGAGCAGTCCCACGGGCACCGCGCTGGCGGCATTCGACCTGAAGGTCGCCGCAATGCTCAACTGCTGTGAGGGGTTCCACGCCCAAGGGACGGTGAGCATCGCCTACGCCGAGGTGGGCAGCCGGGTCTGCCTGGAGGGAGCCCGCCTGGACGGCGCGCGCCCCGGCGACGACAGCCCTGACCGCGGCCCTGACTGCGGCCCAGGCCACGGTGCCGGCAACAGCGCCGGCAACAGCGGCTCGATCGCGTTGAACGCCCATCACCTCACGGCCCGGGAGCTGGTACTTCTCCCGGCAGCGGTGCCTCGGGGAGCCGTGGATCTCAGCCACGGCGTGATCGGCCTGCTGCGCGACGATCCGGCGACCTGGCCCGCCGTGCTGCGCCTCGACGGGCTGCGCTACGACAGCCTCGGTACGTTCGGGGAAGGCGACGAGCGGCGGCAGTGGCTGCGCCTCGACCCCAGCGGCTACCGGCCGCAGGTGTACGAACAGCTCGCGGCCACTTACCGGGCGCACGGCCACGACGCCGACGCACGGATGGTTCTGCTCGCGAAACAACGGCATCGACGCGAGACTCTGGCGCCGGCGGCGAAGATATGGAGCCACCTGCAGGACCTGCTCGTGGGATACGGATTCCGCCCGGTGCGGGCCGCCTCGTGGATCGCGCTTCTGGTGGTGGCCGGCAGCGTGCTGTTCGACCTACGGCCGCCGGCGCCGGTCGACGACACCGCCGCGTCGGCCTTCCGCGCCCCCGTCTACACCCTCGACCTGCTGCTGCCCCTCATCGACTTCGGGCAGGAGCAGCACTTCACCCCGCGCGGCGCGACGGTCTGGTTCGCCTACTTCCTCATCGCCGCCGGTTGGGCGCTCGCGACGACGGTCGCCGCCGGGATCACCAGGACGCTGCGCGGCGGTTGACGCCGGACCTGGACGGCCGTCAACGCGTTGCGCGCGCTCGTCGCGCGCTCGTGGGGAACCGGAGCCGACCGCGGCCTGCTCCCCGTCACCGCCCCCGGTGGTCGACGACGGCGGTCCGCGGACGGGGCAGACTGGCCGGGTGGAGGTTCTCAGCAGCCGCATCCTGCTCCGGCCCACGGATCCGCAACGCAGTCACCGCTTCTACCGCGAGACCCTCGGGCTGGCGGTCTACCGCGAATTCGGGCCGCCGGAGGAACCCGGGCTGGTGTTCTTCCTCGGCCAGGGCCTGCTGGAGGTGTCCGGGCGCTCGCCGCGCCCGGCACGGCCGGTGGGCGCGGGCGGGGAACCGGTGGGGACGGCGCGGCTCTGGCTGCAGGTGCGTGACCTGGCGGCCGAACACGCCCGGTTGAACGCGGCGGGTGTCGTCATCACCCGGGAGCCGCGGCGTGAGCCGTGGGGACTCGACGAGATGTGGATCGAGGATCCGGACGGCGTCCCGATCGTGGTCGTGGAGATCCCGCCCGATCATCCCCTGCGCCGGGACCGGAGATCCCTCGCCGACGGCTGACGCGCGGGCCCGTCGGGACGGCGGGGCTCACCCGGACGACCCGGTGCACCCTCGTCGGGGTAGCGCAGACCGCCGCCCTGGCCTACGTGTCCACCCGGTTCCTGGCCCGCTGGTTCGAAACCCGCACGGCGACCCGCGGCGACCCGGTGGAACACGGCGGACGCGCAGGTGTCCGGTTATGTAACCGGTCGCGACCAGCCGCGGCTGTGCCGTCGCCACCACGTCGACTTCGGTCACAACGACAGCGACCTCTGTTCCCCCGGTAACTGATGTCCTCCGGGTGACTGACTCTTCGGTCGTTCGTCTCGTCGGCAGCTCGCGCCGTACTGTGGATCATCGGCCGACGGCAGCACCGGAACCGGAAGGCGGGAAGCAGACCACCGCGCCACGACCCACCCGGCAGGGTTGATCCGCCGAGGCGGGAAGGCGTCGGCGCGCTCGTCACCTGAACCTTCACTCGTCGCCTGAACCTCGGGAGCATCCAGCATGACGGCCTCGCTTCGCCAGACCCAGGGTCCGCTCAGGGCGCGCGCCGTCGACGGCGACCTGTTCCGAACCGTCTTCCGCGGCCATCCGGCCGGCGTGGCCGTCATCACCGCCGACGCGGGCACGGGACCCGTCGGCTTCACCGCGACCTCGCTCGCGTCGCTGTCCGCCGAACCGCCGATGGTGGTCTTCGCCATCTCCTCCGGTGCCTCGTCGTGGCCCCATCTGCGGGTCACGGAGACCTTCATGGTGAACCTGTTGTCCTCCCAGCAGGAGGAGGTCGCCCGGCGTTTCGCCCGCAGCGGGATCGACCGGTTCGCCTCGCCGACCCGCTGGACCAGGCTGCCGACCGGCGAGCCCCTGCTCGACGGGGGACGGGCGTGGCTGCGCTGCTCCGCCCGGCCACCCGTCGAGGCCGGGGACCACTTCCTCATCATCGGCCAGGTCCTTGAGGCGGACACCGACCCGGAGGCGTCCCCGCTCATCTACCACGACCGGACCTTCCACGTCCTGCCGTAACCCAGCCCGCCGTAACCCACGTCCTGCCGCGTAACCCACGTCCTGCCGTAACCCGGCCTGCCATCCCCGCGGCTTGCCCGAGGAGCACGACCGGCTCAACCGGCTCGGCACCGCTCTTGACCCTGCCCTCGGCACCGCTCTCGACACCGCCCGCCGAGCGGGGCTCCGGTCGCCGTGGCGCAGGCCCCGGCCGCGCATCAGCACACTACGGAACAACCCGCCTGTTCACCGTGCAGATGCGGAACTATCATGCACAGAGTTTCGCATCTGCGGATTAGCTCAGCGACAGGGTCCGCGGCTGCGGAAACAGGACAACGGGTGAATGGGTGGAGGAACGGGACACGTGAGATTTCGCAGGATGAAGACGGCGGCCCTGGCGGTACTCGGCGCCGGGCTTCTCGCGACCGCCGGATGTGGCGGCAGCGACGGCGGCGCTGCGGCGACGCCCTCCGCCACGGCCAGCAGCGCCGCGAGCGGAGTACAGGGGACCGTCACGGTGCTCGCCGCCGCCTCGCTGACGAGGTCGTTCACCCAGCTCGGCAAGGACTTCGAGGCCGCGAACCCCGGATCGAAGGTGACCTTCTCCTTCGCCGGCAGCTCGCAGCTGGCCCAGCAGATCACCTCCGGCGCCCCGGACGACGTGTTCGCCGCGGCGAGCCCGGCCACGATGAAGACCGTCACCGACGCCGGCGACAACGTCGGCGCGCCCAAGGTCTTCGTCCGCAACCAGCTCGTCATCGCCGTACCGAAGGGCAACCCGAAGGGCATCACCGACCTGCCCGCCCTGACCAGGCCGGGGGTGAAGGCCGCGCTGTGCGCCGAGCAGGTGCCCTGCGGAGCCGCCGCGAAGAAGGCGCTCGCCGCCGCCGGGGTGAACCTGGCCCCGGTCACCCTGGAGCAGGACGTCAAGTCCGCACTGTCGAAGGTCACCCTCGGTGAGGTCGACGCCGCGCTGGTCTACCGCACGGACGTCAAGGCGTCGGCGGGCAAGGTGGACGGCGTCGAGTTCCCCGAATCCGCCAAGACGATCAACGACTACCCGATCGTCGCGCTGAAGAACGCGCCCAACGCCGCCGGCGCCACCGCGTTCGTCAACTTCATCCTGTCCGACAAGGCGAGCACCGTACTGACCAACGCGGGATTCCAGGCCCCCTGACCCCAGGCCCCGCTGATCCCCGACACGGTCATCCCGTGGTGGAGCAGGCGGACCCTGCACTTCGACTTCGCCTGACGAGGTTGCCCCGAACCTCCTGCGTGGAAATCGGCGTTAGGGCCTGTTTGGGAAGTTCATCGGGGCAGCCATTCGTTGATCGCGGCGATGGTGAC
>NZ_CDWTMG010000299.1:0-5037 GCF_977945845.1 Frankia sp. CcMO1 | reverse complement strand
CAGTTACCAAACTGGCTGGGGTCTCACGCCCACCCCGGTTAACTTCGAAGACCCCCGATATGCCAGGCCTGAAGAAACACGCGATAACCGACCTCCTGTAGCTGCCAGGCGATCCATTCGGCCCAGTCCAGGTCGCGCTGGCAGTAGCTGATGAAGAAGTCGCCCTGGTCCACTCGATTCCCACCTGTGAAATCCTCCGCACTGCTCTCTCCAGCTGAAGGATAATCGTACCGCCGTTCCGGGATGAATGCCACCGTTCTGCCCCGCCGCAGCGGGGCAGAACGGGCAGGTGGTGCGCCGCGGGGTGGTGCGGTGGGGTCAACCGACGGGGCGGGGCTTGCCGTCGGCCGGGGCGGCCACGCCCCCAGGGTCTCGGCAAGTTTGCTTGGTAGCGGCTCGTAGTCCGCTCCTGGGGTGGTGGGAGTGTGTGGTCGGTTTGTTCGTGGGATGCGGCCCTGAACGCAATGTCATGTAGCCTAAGTTGATCATGTGGTGCAGGGTTGAGCGTGTGGAGCGGGTGTGCCAAGAAAACGACTCTGTCGCACATCTGGTGGTCGTTGACATGACCTGCTATACCACGTGCCCGGACCGGGTCAGCTCCCCCCTGCCAGCATGCGGGTCGATTTCACCGTCCATCGCAGCGGCGACTCCGGGTCCCCCGCTGGTCGGGCTCGACCAGCGCGAGCAGCGCGTCCACCAGGCGCGGGTCCTTCTCCCGCAGCGGTCTGCGGCCCGCGCCCGCCGTGCGGACCCGCCCGGACGGAGGCTGGCCACTGTCCAACGCCGCCGCCCCGCGCGAGACGGTGTCCTCCGAGACCCCCGCTGCCCGGGTCACCAGACGAATCCCGCCATGCCCCAACGCCCTGGCATCCGCCCCCAGCACCAGTCGCCGCCGACGCTCGTCCAGATGCGGCAGCAACACCGCGAACTTCTCCGCTAGGACCTCGTCGGTCCCCTCCCTCACAGAGCATGGTCAAAAGCCGAAGTTATTTTCCGGCGGCTCCCTGGTCCGGGGCGGTGATGCACGGTAATTCGGGATGGGCCTGGCCGATGTCGGCGATCCGCAGGTCCACCCAGGCGAGCAGACCAGGAACGGCTACGCCGTGCGGAGGCCGGTCCGCGTAGGGGGCGAGGTTCGCCGCGCCGCACCGCAGCACGGCCACGCCGCCCTTGACGTTGCCGCGGGCCAGATGGGTGACGCCGACGGCGAGCTGTGCCAGCCCGCGCCACAGCCCGCGCTCGCCGGGGTCGGTCTCCGGACTCTTCCAGACGGCCTCGAGTACCTCGTGTGCCTGGAAGAGAAGTCCCGCGTCGAGGAGTCGCTGGGCCTCGGCGAGTGCCGCGGCCGGCGGTAGCGGGGCCGAGGAGGCGAGCGGCGGCACGCCGGTCTCGCCGTGGGGAAGGGGGCGGCCCAGCGCGTCCCGGGGCCGTTCCCCGGGCCGGGACACCCCGGACCCTGGTTCAGTCGCGGGGTGTGCCCGGGGGACGGGGCGTGTTCCGGGCAGCGGCCGTGTTCCGGACGGTGCGCGTCGCCCGGAGCGGTCCGAAGTGGTCATGCGGTCCACTCTGACCGTCCCTAGCGGGTGGCGCCTCCCGTAGCCGCGCGGACCGGAGTCGTCGCCAGGCAAGACCTGGGGCGCGGTGTCAGCGTCCGCTGGTGTCAGCGGCTGATTGCGGCGCGCAGCGCGTCGGCGCGGTCCGTGCGCTCCCAGGTGAAGTCGGGCAGCGTCCGACCGAAGTGGCCGTAGGAGGCAGTCTGCCCGTAGATCGGCCGTAGCAGGTCGAGGTCCCGGATGATGGCGGCCGGGCGCAAGTCGAAGACCTCCGAGACGGCCCGCGCGATCTCCGGCACCGGTACGGTCTCGGTGCCGAAGGTCTCGACGAACAGGCCTACCGGCTCGGCCTTGCCGATGGCGTAGGCAACCTGCAGCTCCGCCCGCCGGGCGAGGCCGGCCGCGACGACGTTCTTGGCGACCCAGCGCAGCGCGTAGGCGGCCGAACGGTCGACCTTGGACGGGTCCTTGCCGGAGAAAGCACCGCCGCCATGACGGGCGTAACCGCCGTAGGTGTCAATGATGATCTTGCGGCCGGTCAGGCCCGCGTCGCCGATCGGGCCGCCGATCTCGAACCGGCCGGTCGGGTTCACGAGCAGCCGGTAGCCGTCTACCTCCAAGCCCAGGTTCTCCTCGGCCAGCCGCTTGAGCTCGGGGGCGATGACCTGGTCGCGGATGTCCGGAACCAGACGGGTGGCCAGGTCGACGTCGGCGGCGTGATGCGCGGACACGACCACCGTGTCCAACCGGACCGGGCGGTCCCCGTCGTATTCGATGGTCACCTGGGTCTTGCCGTCCGGCCGCAGGTAGGGCAGCAGGCCGGCGTGACGCACCTTCGACAGCCGCTGGGCGAGGCGGTGGGCCAGTGTGATCGGCAGCGGGAGCAGGTCGGGGGTCTCGTCGGTGGCGTAGCCGAACATGATCCCCTGGTCGCCGGCGCCCTGCTGGGCCAGCGTGTCCTCGCCGCCCTCGACCCGTGCCTCATAGGCCTTGTCGACGCCCTGGGCGATGTCCGGGGACTGGGCACCGATCGAGACCAGCACGCCGACGGTCGCGCCGTCGAAGCCGGTGGCGGCGTCGTAACCGATGTCGGTGAGGGTGCGCCGCACGACGGCGGTCACGTCGACGTGCGCGGAGCTGGTGACCTCGCCGGCCACGTGCACGTGCCCGGTGGTCAGCAGTGTCTCCACCGCGACCCGGGAGGTGGGGTCGCCGGCCAGGAACGCGTCGAGCAGGGCGTCACTGATCTGGTCGGCGAGTTTGTCCGGATGGCCTTCGGTGACCGACTCGGAGGTGAAAAGGCGACGGGACATGGAAGGATTCCTCATTTCATGGAACAAGATATGGAACAAGGTGATGTTGCGGGAGGAGGTGCCGGTCGCACGGGGACATACGTGCGCGGGTGGATCCGCGCCGGTACATCCCTGCCGGCACTGGCTGGCCGGCACGGTCATTTCACCAGGATCGGTGCTCGGGGTCCGGGTGCCGCGTCGGGCTCGTCGACGCCGTTGGATGTCGACGCCGTCGGATGTCGAACCGGCATGCGGGCATGCCCTCCGGGTCGGCGGGCGCCGAGGTGAGGAGAGGGGGGTGCTGGTCGCGCCGGCTCAATGGCCGGCCAGGCCGAGGGAGCGGACCGGAGCGGTGGATCTCGGGAACGCGCTGAGGGTGCGCCGGGACGAGCGCGTCCGCCGCGCGGCTCAGCGCGCGGTACAGATGGCGGAACTCACCAGGGAGAAGTCGACGTGGCCACGCGTAACGAGAACGGCCGGACCGAACACCGGATGATCTCACCACGGCGGTCAACCTGCCGTCAACGCCGCAGGCCGATCGTGTGCCATTGCCTGGGCGCGCGGACGAGCCGGTGATCACCACGATCGCCTACGAGCACGTGGATCGTGTCCGTTCCTACGAGTTGCTCGCCCGTGAGCGGACCTGACCGGCTCGTCCTTCGACCCTTTGCGTCATCCGGGACCGGTGATTACGGTGGAGTGTGACGGATGACACTGAGCGCGGTTATCCGGGAGCGAGTGAATCCGGGAGCGAGTGGGAGACAAGGAGACGTCGTGTCGGACGACCGGTGCGGGATCACGGCGACGCCGTGGCCTCAGCCGGGTGGCCGCGCGGTCGAACTCACTCATCGCCGTCATATCGACACCTGCCGCGTCAACACGGCGGCCTGTCCCCGTTGACCTCCGGATGACCTCCGGAACATCCGGACCTTCCGCACCCCGGCCTCGACCTTCGATCTGACATCCGCCTCCGCGCGTTTGTCGGTCGATGCTCGATCCGGCCGGAACGAGGCGCTGGAGGTCGTCGTCAACGGCAGGAACGGCGCTGGCCATGACCGATCCCCTGGCATCATCGGAACAATCCCTGACTCCGGAGCAGCCTTCGGCGCACGGGCGATCCACCGCGACGGAACGGTCCGAGTCCGGCCGCTCCGAGTCCGAGCGGTCGACGGTGCCCGGACGATCCGAGGCGGCCGAGGCCTTCGTCCTGCGGGGGGTGCACGTCCTCGACAAGACCGGGCGCTTCGGTGAGCCGACCGACGTCGCCGTCGGCGGCGGGATCATCCATGCGGTCGGCACGCGACTCGGCCTCGACCGGGACGCCGTCGACGTTGACGCCCACGACCTGTGGCTGATGCCAGGGGTCGTCGACTGTCACGCTCACGTCACGCAGTCCACCTATGATCCGTTCGAGCTGGCGACGGCGTCGCTGTCCACGCGGGTCCTGCAGACCGCCGCCGCGTTGCGGGCGTCGTTGGCGGCCGGTGTCACACACCTGCGGGATGCCGGCGGCGCCGACGCCGGCATCCGGGACGCGGTCAGCGCGGGCACCGTGCCCGGACCGCGGCTCGCCGTGTCCGTCGTCGGGCTGAGCCGGTCCGGGCGGCACGGTGACGGGGCGATCATCGGTCCCGGGCTGGAGTCGGCCGAAGATGTTCTCATGCCGGACTATCCCGGCCGGCCCCCGCATACCGTTACCGAGGCGGGCAGCCTGCCGGCGTCGGTGCGGGGCGTTCTGCGTGCGGGTGCGGACTGGATCATGATCTACGCGAGCGGTGGGGTGATGTCCGCCCGGCCGGGGCAGCCCGAGCCGCAGTTCAGCCCGGTGGAGCTTGCGGCCGCCGTCGCGGAGGCCCGGCGGTACGGACGCCCGGTGATGATGCATGCCTTGGGCGAGCGGTCGATCGAGGCCGCGGTCGCCGCCGGAGCGCGGTCCATCGAGCACGGCATCGGGCTCACCGAGCCCGTGGCGGCCGCCGTGGCGGCCGCCGGGGTGACGCTCGTCCCCACCCTGTCGCCCTACCAGGACCTGGCGGCGCTGGCGGCCACCGGAGTGCTGCCGGGCTGGGCGGTGGACCGGGCCGAGGCCACCGAGGCCGCGCTGGCCGGCACGATCGCGGTCGCCCGTGCGGCGGGGGTGCCGATCGCGCTCGGCAGCGACGCCCGGCACCGCACCCGGCACGGCACGAACC
>NZ_CDWTMG010000298.1:0-5044 GCF_977945845.1 Frankia sp. CcMO1 | reverse complement strand
GGCCCCACCGCCGCGGGACGGCGAGCCGCCTCCGGCCCCCAGGATAGCGGCCCGGCCCGGGGGCCCGCAGTCCGAGCGGCGGCGGGTGCTGGCTCCCGACGGCGCCAGCCCGGCCTTCGTGGTCTGGCCGGTTCCGGGGCGCCGCCGGCACCCCACCTCGGATACACGACCGACATCGTCGAGGTCGTCGAGGCTCTCGTTCAATGTCCGGCGGTGCGGGCGGGTTCGACCAAACCGACCTCGTAGGCGAGGATCACCGCTTGCGCCCTGTTCGACAGGTCGAGCTTCGTCATCAGCCGGTTCAGGTGCGTCTTGACCGTTGCCTCGGTCACCACGAGCCGGTTGGCGATCTCCCGGTTGGACAGGCCCTTGGCGACCAGGTGCAGCACCTCCTTCTCGCGCGAGGTCAGGACGTCGAGCTCGACCGCCGGGTCGACGCTCGCCACGGGCACCGCGACGTGCGCCTCGACGAGCCGGCGGGTGACGGGCGGCGCCAGCGGCATGTCCCCGGCGGCCACGGTGGCGATCGCGGCGAGCAACCGCTCGGGTCCGGCGTCCTTGAGCAGGAATCCGCAGGCGCCGGCGCGCAGCGCGGCGAAGACGTACTCGTCGAGGTCGTACGTCGTGAGCACGAGGATCCTCGGGGCGGGGTCCGCGGCCTGGGCGAGGATCCGTTCGGTGGCGGCGATGCCGTCCAGCGTGGGCATCCGGATGTCCATGAGGATCACGTCCGGGCGCGTCGTTGCGGCCAGTGTCACGGCCTGCTCGCCGTCCACGGCCTCGCCGACCACCTCGATGCCGGGAGCGGCGGCCAGCAGCGCGGCCAGACCAGCACGGATCAAGATCTGATCGTCGACCACGAGGACCCGTACCCCGTCCGGCACCCCGATGGTCGAGCTCACAGATCCCCCACTGTTCACGTGACCGGCCCGCCGTCCCGGGCGCGCCGCTACGGTGGCGGCGGAGCAACCTCCGGCGGGACGGGCAGCGCCACGTGCACCTCGAACCCCCCGCCAGGCCGCGGTCCGGCCGTCAGAGTTCCACCGTAGAGCCTGGCTCGCTCGCGCATGCCGTTCAAGCCTTGGCCGGTGTTCGGCAGGCTCGGCGGACGTCCCGTCGCGCCGGACGGTCGGCCGTCGTCGCTCACCAGCACGCTCAGTGAACGGGGCAGATACTCCACGCGAACCTCGGCCCTGGTCGGCCCGACGTGCTTCAGAACGTTGGTCAGCGCTTCCTGCACGACACGGAAAGCGCACAACTCCAGCCCCGAGGGCAACCGCCGGCGGTGACCGGTCACGGTCAATTCCACCAAGACCCCCGACGCCCGAACGCGATCGACGAGGTCACCCAGCCGCTCGAGCCCCGGCGTCGGCCTGTACGACGTCGGATCGTCGGGCGGGTTCCGCGCGGGGCGCAGGACGGCGAGCATCCGCCGCGTCTCCTGCAGGGCCTCGTGGGTGGTGCCCTCCACGGTGCGCAGTGCCGCCTGGGCGGTGGCTGGGTCGCTCTCGAACACGTATCCGGCCAGGCTGGCCTGGACGGCGATCACCGACATGTGATGCGCGACGACGTCATGCAGCTCTTGTGCGATCCGCACCCGCTCGTCGACGACGGCCCGGTGGGCCCGCGCCTCGTGCTCCCGCTGCAGCTGCTGGGTCAACACGCGCAGCCGCAGGTTGCGGTCGTCCAGGATCCGGGTGCTGTTGCCGAAGACCCAGGGGGCGCCGGTCAGGGTGAGGCTCTGCGCGACCACGGACCACGGCGGGCCAACATGCAGCGCCATCAGGCCGTACTGCATGAACGTGAAGGTGACGACGGCCGCGACCGCGGCCACGCGCGGCGAGCGGTAGACGGCGACGGAGTACATCGCGAGCATCAGGCCCAGCCCGTTGAGAGAGGCCCAATAGCCGAGGGCGACGAAGGCTCCGGCCCCGGCGGCACACGTGAGCACGACAGTGAACGACGCCCGGCGCCGGTAGGCCACGGGCAGGTTCGCCACCGCGGTGAGCAGGCCCGCCAGCAGGTCGAACCGGCGGGTTCCGGCGGGAGTGAACTGGCTGCCCCAGATGATCGTGTAGCTGGTGAGGGCGACGGCGAACGCCCCATCGACCAGCCGCGGATGCCGCGCCTCCAACGCCTTCAGCCGGGCCGCGACCAGCGGCGGGGCGAGACCGCGCAGTGACGATGCCCGCCCGACCCGCATCACCGGAGGTTATCGGCGCCAGGACGTGGATCCGTCCACCCTGGAGTTGAGCATCCGTACCACAACAGTTGCAGCCTCCCCGGCCGGAGACCAGCGATCGCACTCGGCTTTCCGGGACGCGTGCGTCCCGGAAAGCCGAGTGCGAGGTTCCGCGGAACCTCTATCTGCGATCAGTGCCAATGAGTGCAGCCGATCGGCTCGCCGTCGGCCAGGGCGCAGATCGAGATCTTCACCGAATAGACCTTCCGGTAGCTGTGCTTGAACGTCTTGGGCCGGCCGTGATCCTTGGCCCGGCAGGTGTAGGAATCCGAGATGCCGTGTGCGTGTCCGTCAAGCAGCACGTAGGCCTTGACGCACTTGCCGTCGCCCCGGTCGTCATACGTCGAGCCCGAATACTTGCCCGAGTAGGGGCCCCCGCTGGGACCGTGCCAGGAAATCGTCGAGTACAACCGCCCCCAGCCCGCGTCGATTTCCGCATCCCGGTGCGCCTGGGCGGAGTAGTCCCCGCCGGGGTCCGCCTCCGCCGGGAGGTCCGGCGCGTTGGCAACCACGCGCACCACCTCCTCACTGGTCTCACTGGTGGTGGCGCCGACCACGTCGCCGGCGGCACCGGCCGCGGTGGTGATGCCCGAGGGCTCCACCACCGCGGCCGCGGACGGCAGAACTGCGGCGCTCGTTCCGGCGATCATTGCTATCCCCCCCGACAGCAATGCCGCCTTTCGCGCGACCTTCAGTGCCATGTGCTCTCCTGTCGTCTTCGGATACCGAAACGTCCCCACAGAGATGGGCGAACCATTCCCGGTATCGGTCGAAATCGGGTCACGAACGACCATAGAGAGCAGACCGGCTTCAATCCTCCCCCGTCAGATTGATCCTGGCCGTAAACTTCCGCAGTACTCCCACCCAGGACTACGACTTCCGCCGACGGGTCGTCCGTCCGGCGCCGCAGCAAGGTCACGAGGAGTCCGGAGTCCGGCGCCGCGGGAAGAACCGAGCGGAAATCAGCCGGCCGCCGCCGAGCGCAACAGGTGGCGCGCGATCTTGCCGGTCGGCGTCGTCGGCAGCTCTGCGACGAAGTGAAAGTCCCGGGGACGCTTGTGAACGGCAAGATGCTTCACTGCATGGGCGCGCAGGTCCCGGCGGGCGGTACGCTCGTCGGCCGCGACGCCGTCCCGCAGCCGCACGTAGGCGGTCAGCACCGGGATTCCGTCCGTTCCCGCAACCCCCACCACCGCACACGAACCCACGGACTGGTGCCGCATCAGGCACTCCTCGATCTCGGTGGGCGCGACCTTCAGGCCACCGATCTTCAGGACGTCGTCGGAGCGGGCGACGAAGTAGAAGACGCCGTTCCCGTCGGCGTAGAGCTGGTCGCCCGTCCGGTTCCAGCCGCCGACCATGGTGCGGATCGTCTCGGGGTGGTTGTTCCAGTACCGGGCGCCGTTCGCCTCGCCCTTCACCCAGAGGTGCCCGGTCTCGCCCGGACCCAGCCGGCGACCGTCGTCGTCGCGGATCTCGGCCTGGTACCCGGCAACCACGGTCCCGGCGCTGTCGGGCGGCGTCACTCCCGGCTGCGCGGCGATGAAAATGTGCAGGCACTCGGTGGACCCGAGCCCGTTGAGGATGTGGTGCCCGAACCTGTCCAACCATCGCTGCGCCACGACGGGCGGCAGCGGCTCCCCCGCCGACACGCACAGGCGCAGCGATTCGAGCCTGAGGTCCGGGTGGTTCTCCGCGACGGCGAGCATGGCCGAGTAGAGGGTCGGCACGGCGAACAGGACGGTCGGGCGTTCCCTGGCCAGGACGTCCAGGGACCGGGCGGCGTCCGGTCGCGGGCCCAGCAGGTAGCAGCTCGCGCCCGAGGCCAGCGGGAAGAGCAGGGAGTTGCCGAAGCCATACCCGAACGACAGCTTGGCGGTGGAGAAGCAGACGTCGGCGCGGCCCAGCCCGAGCCGCTCCATCACGCCGTCGAGGACGCCTCGCAGACCGCGATGCAGGTGGACGACGCCCTTGGGCGCGCCGGTGCTGCCGGAGGTGTACTGGATCACGGCCACGTCGTCGATGTTCACGCGAGTGATCGGGCACTCGTCCGGGACGCCGGCGAGGAATTCGTCGTAGCGCGGCGTCCCGGGGGCACCGCCGGTCGGCGCGGTGTCGCGCGGGCCCACCACCACGACGGTGCCTGGGAACGGCAACTGCTGCCGGACCTCCTCGATCCGCCTGAGCTCGTCCGGTCCGACGACGGCCATCTTCGGCCTGCAGTCGGCCGCGATCCGCAGGTAGTCGTCGCCAGTGAGCAGCGTCGCCAGCGGCACCGGGACCGCGCCGAGCCGCAGTAGGCCGAGCACGCAGGCGACGTACTCCGGGCCGTCCGGCAGCACCAGCAGCACCCTGTTCTCGCACTCCACACCGGCTGCCGCGAACGCGTTCGCCACGCGGCACGCCTCCCGATGCAGGTCGGCATAGGTGAGGGTGCGTTCCGCGGAACGCACGGCGACGGCGTCCGCGGCGCCCTGCTCGAGGTGGGCGTCGAGCAGGCGGTGGACGACGTTGCTGCCGGTGGATCGCCCGGCAAGACCAGGAGCGGGGAGGGTGTTCGTCATCCGGCGGCTCCGATGAGCAGGGCGACCGCGTGGCCGTCGTGATCAAGACTGTGGACGAGAACCGGCCCGACGGGCAGCGGCCGTGGGGCGGTGGTGACGTCGAGCGGTGGGAGGCGGTCGTCGGCCACGCGATACCCGGCCGTCGGCGGCACGGTGCCGGCGGCCAGTGACAGCACCGCGACCGCGGCCTGGACGGCGGCGCCTGCCCCGGCGCAGTCGCCCACCGCGCCGTTGACCG
>NZ_CDWTMG010000297.1:0-5059 GCF_977945845.1 Frankia sp. CcMO1 | reverse complement strand
CCCCGATAAACTTCCCAAACAGGCCCTAGAGCCATCCTGGATCAACCTCCCAGCCGCGCTGCTGCGATACCGGTGTCAGGCCATGGCCCCCGAGCGGCGCAGCGAGCGGAGCACCTGCTCCTGTTGATGCGGGAGCAGCGCCGGATCGCGTGCGTCGAGCGCGCGCCGCAGCAGATCGTCCGCTCGAGTGTCCTCGCCGGCGGCACGCGCCACACCGGCGGCACGCCACAGGACCGGGCCGCTGTCCGGCGCCGCGTCCAGGACCGCCGCGGTCTCGTCGGATGCCTCCCTCGATCGGCCGAGCCGGGCCAGCGCCAGGGCGCGGGTCGCCCGCACTTCCGTGACGCCGGCGACGTCGGGAGCCAGCCGTGTCACCCGCTCGAGATCCTCCAACGCCGAAACGTCGTCCCCCAGTTCCACCCGCAGCTGTCCCCGCCCGGCAAGGGCGGCCTCCGATTCCGGAGCGATCGTCAGCACGGTCGAGAAGATGGCGGCAGCCCCCCAGGGCTGGCCGGAGTACCACAGCGCCCGGGCGAGGTCGGCCTGGACGCCGGAGTCGGCCGGCAGCCGCGCGGAAGCGGCCTGAAAATCTTCGATGGCCCGGCCGTACTGACCGCCGCGCAGCAGGAGCCGGCCGATGGCGGCCAGGGCACGGCCCGAACCCTCGGTGTCGGACAGCGATTCGTAGAGTTCGGCGGCCTCACGGTACCCCTGCTCCGCCTGCTCGGGTCGGGCCTGCGCCTCATCGAGCTCGGCCCGCAGGGCCAATGTCCGGGCCGTCGTCCGGGAGCCGTCCGGGCTGCGGAGCAACGCCTCGTCGACATGGCCGCGCGCGGCCACGACATCGCCGTCGGCGAAGCTCACCAGCGCGGCCTGGAGGAAATCGGCCGCACCAGCCGCACCAGCCGCACCAGCCAAGCGTCCCGCGACGGACCAGTCCGGGAAGGCCTCCTGCAGCGGCGGGATAAGGCGATCGTCGAAGAGCTCGAACCGCCGGGAACCCGAACGCCATTCACTGGCGAGGACATATCGCTCGACCAGTGCGTCGAGGAGGGCGGTGGGCATCCCGGCGGTCGTCTCGATGCCCTCGTCGACGGCCCCCCGCCGGCCGCGTTCGGTGATGAAGGTCCGGGTCAGCCAGGTGCGCACCTCCCCGTCGTCGAGGTCGTGTTCCCGGGCCACGGCCACGATCGCCTGGGGTCAGATACGCCCCGAGGATCATGCTCGCATCACCGGTCTCCGCCAGCTGGGCGCCGGTGACGGGTTCGGTGGCGGCGGGTTCGGTGGCGGGTCCGGCGGTGACGAGCGGGGAGCGCCAGATGGCCGTCGCCACGAGCTGGAGGTACGCCGGCTGCACCGTGCTGGCGACCAGAACGGACTCCGTCCCGGTAGCGTCCACCACACGGCTGGTGACAAGGCCGTCGACGCAGGCCTGGGCGACACCCGGCGGGAGGCGTCGGCCCGCCGCCCGCAACGGTTCGGTCAGCGCCGCAGTTGCCGAGCGCCGGTCCAACGGTCCGACGGCGACCCTGGCGATCGTCGAGCCACCGGCGAGGGTGTCCTCGTAGGGCGCGAGCGCGGCCCGGTGGTTACGCCGGATCACCAGCAACAGGTGCAGGTCCGGGAGGGCGGCCACGGCCTCACCGAGAACTTCGACGAACTGGGTGCGCAACGGGTCCAGATACGGCGAGTGGGGTACGAAGAAGTCCTCGAACTGGTCCACAGCGGCCAGGATCGGCCGCGCGGAGCCGAGTTGACGGTCACGACCGGCGGCGCCGTGACCGTGCCGCTTGCTCTGGATGGCGTCCACCAGCGACCAGGTGTCGGCGTCGCCCGCCCAACATCGCAGCAACGACTCCAGGTAGGGATTTCCGGTCGAGCGGACCAGGCCATCGTCCGCGTCCGGACCGACCGGTGGGCCCAGTCGACCGACCGGCAGCACGTCGGGGTCCGTCGAGACCAGATTCGGCAGCACGCCGGCCCGCAACAACGACGTTTTTCCGACCCCGGCCGGCCCGTGCAGGACGACCAGCCGACTTTCAAGCCATTTCGCGAGCAGGGCGTGCGCCGCGGCGCGGCGCCCGAAGAAAAATTCGGCGTCGGTCTCCTGAAAGGGCGTGAGGCCGACATAGGGATAATGGCGGGGAAGTACGGTGACCACCACTACCCCCGCGTCCCGGAATCGCTGGTCGGGTCAGGTCTTCCCCGCCTTCCTTCACAAGCAATGACCATCCTGGTAAACAAGGTAGTAAAAAGCCTCTCCCCGGCGAATCGACAGCACCCCTGACAGTACCCGTGAATGATATCCGACGCCGGGTCGCCGGAGTTCGGACGTACCACCCGAAAGCGCCTCCCGTGCACCGCGAGACGCGCACGACCGCCGAGCCGAGCGGACCCCCGCCCACGGGAGGCGTACCGCCGGTCGGTCATGGACTCAGTCCGCAAAGGACGGCACCGCCCGTCCGCCGTCAGTCGTGCGCTGCCGGCGCTCCGCGGGACAACAACCTAGTATGCGCTCGCGGCGAATGCCACAACGTCGGAGCTCCTCCCCCGCGGAAAGCCAGTCGATCGATCGCGACAGTGGTCGCCGTCACCGCCGGACGGACCCGGCGGTGACGCGCCGGCCCCGGCGCTTGACCCCTGACAAGGAAACCGCTGGGGTGGCGAGATGGTGCGGCGGGCCGGCGACGGCCGAGATGCGAGACCCTCCTCTCCGATAGGGTCGGGGTGTAGCATTAGCACGCGTCCGGATCGAATCTTTTACTCGGTGGGGCGCGGGCGCCGAGATGTCGCCGACCGCGCCCGGAATGCGGGGGTGCAGTGGCTTCGGTGGTGAAGGTCGATCCGGAACACGGACCGGGTCGAGGAGTTCCGACAGTCTGGGGCAACGTTCCCCAGCGGAACAAGAACTTCACCGGCCGGGACAGCCTGCTTGCGGACCTGCGCAGGCGGGTAACCTCGGACAGTCTCGACGTCACCGCCGTGCTACCGCATGCATTGCAGGGTCTCGGTGGTGTGGGTAAGACTCACCTTGCGATCGAGTACGCCTACCGCTATCAGGCGGAATACGACCTGGTGTGGTGGATCCCCGCCGACCAGCCGCTACTGGTCCGCTCCAATCTGGCCTCTCTGGCGCCGCGGCTGGGTCTGGCGGAGGCCGGGCCGCTGCGGGTCGAGGAGGCCGTCTCCGCGGTGCTGGACGCGCTGCGCCGCGGCGTGCCGTACCGGCGTTGGCTGCTTATCTTCGACAACGCCGACCAGCCGGAGACGGTCCACAGCCTCATGCCGCACGGCCCCGGTCACGTGCTCGTGACCTCGCGCAACCGGCGGTGGGAGAGCCTGATCGACACGCTGGAGGTCGACGTCTTCGCCCGGCGCGAGAGCCTCGAGTTCCTCCACCGCCGAGTCCCCGGCATCGCCGATGCCGACGCCGATCAGCTCGCCGAGGAACTCGGCGAGCTGCCGCTGGCCCTGGAGCAGGCCGGCGCGCTGCAGTTCGAGACCGGGATGGACGTCAAGGAGTACCTCGAGCTGCTCCGCACCGAGGCGGGGAAACTGCTCGCGGAGAACCCTCCGTCGGACTACTCCAGGCCGGTCGCGGCCGCCTGGAGCCTGTCGGTGAGCCGGCTCAGCGAGCAGGCGCCATTCGCCCTCGAGCTCCTGCGCCGCTGCGCGTTCTTCGGCCCCGAGCCGATTTCCCTGGAGATCCTCGACCGCGGCAAGTACATCCTCGGGTCCGAATTCGGCAGCGCCATGCGGGACCGCCTCCTGGTGAGCCGGGCGATGCGGGAGCTCGGCCGCTACGCCCTCGCCCGCATTGACAACAGCCGCAAGACGCTGCAGGTCCACCGGCTCGTGCAGAAGCTCATCCGCAACGATCTGCCCCGCGAGGATCAGGAACGCATGCGGGACGAGGTGCACCAGCTGCTCGTCGCGGCCGACCCGGGTGAGCCGGATGACTCCGAAGCCTGGCCGCAGTACGACAAGCTGCTTCCGCACATCTTCCCGTCCGAGGTCTACCTGGCGCGGTCGGCGCCCACCCGCCAGCTGGTGGAACACATCGTCGGCTACCTTTACGGCGTCGGCGACTTCACCACCGGACTCGCCGAGGCCGACCGCACCCTGGAGCAATGGATCAAGGAACCGGGGGGTCGCGACCCCGACGTCCTGATCCTGCAGGGCATCAAGGCGGACATCCTGTGGGCGCTGGGCCGGTACCGGGAAGCCTATGATCTCCGGCGCCCGACGTTGGAGGCCATCACCGAGGTACTCGGTGCGGACCACGAGGAGACCCTCGTCATCCTCAACGGTCACGGCGCCGACCTGCGTGCGCGCGGCGAGTTCCAGGCCGCCCGTGAACTCGACGAGGGTACCGTGGCCCTGCACCGCCGTGTCTTCGGCGACGACGACAACCGTACGTTCAACGCCGTCAACAACCTGGCGGTCGACTACAGCCTGACCAGCTCCTACGCCGAAGCTCTCGAGACGGACCGGAAGAACCTCACCGACCGGCGTAACCTCTTCGGCCGTGACGACGCCCCGCAGGTGGTCTTCTCGCTCGCCACGGTCGCGCGCGACCTGCGGCAGGCCGGGCAGTATCTCGAGGCCAGGAGAACGGCGGAGCAGGCCTTCCTGCTCTACCGCGATCTCGTCAACCGTCGCGTCCTGCCGGAGGACCACGCGCATGTTCTCCTCCAGGCGAAGGACCTGTCGGTGGCTCGCCGGAAGGCCGGGGACTTCACCGAGGCCCTCGAACTCGCCGAGGAGGTGCACGGCCGGTACACCAACAGTCGGCAGTTCGGGTCGGAGCATCCGGACACCCTCGCCGCCGGGATCAACCTCGGGAACGCGCAGCGGGTCGCCGGCGATCCGGACGAGGCGACCATTCGGATCGAGAAGACCGTTCGCCGTTACCGGGACGTCCTCGGCCCGGACCATCCGTATACCTATGGCTGCGACCTCAACCTCGCCCTGATCCATCGCCAGCTCGGCCGGATCGACGAGGCGGAACGCCTGCTCAGGGATGCGCGCGCGGGCCTGACGAAGAGACTCGGATCTG
>NZ_CDWTMG010000296.1:0-5159 GCF_977945845.1 Frankia sp. CcMO1 | reverse complement strand
GTCGATCCGCGGTTTCCGGGTTGGCGGGTTGGGCAGCGGACCACGCGAGCACGCGCCGGATCACCGCTGCCTGCCGGGCGGCGAGCGCTTGGCCTTCGTCTCCGTCAACCACCACCACCTCCACCCGGAGCGCGAGCGGAGGGGCGGGCAAGGAACGGGGCGCGCGGGGCTGGCGTCGTGGGTCCGGCTCTCCGGGGAGTCCACGGCCGCGCGTCTGCGGATCGGCCACAGCCTTACCTTCGCAGGTCAAGAGCGCCTTTCACGCCTCCCGCGCCGCGGGTCTACCGCGGGCGGATCGGTGGTTGTGTCTCGTCCGGCGTCTTCGTTTCCGCGAGAGAGGGAGGAATGGGCTGGGTCGGCCTAAGTCTGGCGTGAGTCTGATAGGTCGCGAATAGGCGGAAGTCGTCGGTAGCATCCCGGCTCTGATCGTGAGACCGGGCCCGGGCTGGGACCTGAGTCGTGCGGGGCGGAGGACGTTGATCGTGGGTGCCGGAACGGGGGCCGGGTTCGGCGTCGTGCCGGATGCCAGACGTCGTGGCGCGCCGGCGGGTGAGGAGTGGTGGCAGCGGCTGGCGGTCGTCTGGCTGGGGTGGGCGCAGCGGCATGAGGCGGCGTTGCGGCGGTTGCGGCGGGCGCGGGCGGTCTGGTTGTGGGCGAGCCTGGCGTGGGTTCTGGCGGTCGTGCGCCCGGAGCTGCGGGAGTCGTTGCGTGTCTTCGCGCACGTGTACTGGCTGCTGCTGGTCTGGTTCCTGCTGGCCCGCACCCGTACCGTGTCGTGGCGGCTGGTCGCCGGGGTGTTCTCCGTCGGCATGGTCTGGTCGTGGGTGGTCGGCGGGCTGTTGTACGAGTTGGCGCAACGGGTGGGCGAGCAGCAGTTCGGGTCGCTGACGTTGTCGGGGCAGGTTCGTGCGCTGGGGCCGATGGTGGCGCTGGCGGGGGTCGGTGAGGAGTCGCTGAAGCTGGTGCCGTTGGCGGTGCTGGCGGTGGCGGTGCCGGCGCGGGTACGGCGGTTCGCGGTGGTGGACTGGCTGCTGGTGGGGTTCGCGTCCGGGTTGGCCTTTCAGGCGGTCGAGGAGCTGGCCCGCCGGACGGCCGTACAGGTGCGGGGTCCGTCGCTGGCGGATGTGCTGCTGGGCCCGGGAAATCGCGGCCCGGACAGCGGCTACCCGCAGTACGGGTGGGGTCCCCTCGGTGGTTGGCTGCGGTGGGCACCCGGCACGGAGTTCCCCGGGCATCAGGCCATGACGGCGCTGGTCGCCGTCACGCTCGGGTTGGCCGTGGTGGCGTGGCGGCACGCCCGGCGCAGCGGCGGTCCGAAGGCGGTCGGGTGGCGGGCGGCGGCGGTGGCCGCGCCGGTGGTGATGTGGTGGGTCGTGGCCTCGGTGCATGCCGGCGGCAACGCCACGATGTCGGTGGGTGACCGGTGGCTGGACGCCGATCACCCGTCCGTGCCGTGGCTGGTCCGCACCGGGTGGCAGGTGGGGAATCACGGGGTGGGGCTGCGGTGGCTGTTGGCGGCCCTGCTCCTGGCGGCGCTGCTGGTGGACGCACGGCACCTGCGGGCAGGTGACCGCACCCGCCCGGGCGCCGGGGTGCTGCGGCTGTCGTTCGACCCGGCCGCCCGCGCCGACCGGTGGACCGACCGGCTCGCCGGGGCCGGCGGGGCCGCGTCCTGGCGAGCGTTGGTCGTGGCGACGTGTGCGCTGGCCACGTACGCCGTCCGCGACGTCGCCGTTCTGGTGACGGCGCACACCCGGCAGCCCGGGGAGTCACGCCTGCGGGCCGTGGTTCGTGGCCGTGCGGCTGGCGCGATGCTGCGAGCGACCCGGGAGGAGACGTTCGCGGACGCCGCCGGTCCGGCCAATGCCGGCGATCGTTGGCGCAGCCGCCTGATCGGGATGGCCGGGCTAGCAGCCCTGACGGTGGCGGCGCTCTGGCTCGGACCGTCGTGGGCCGACCACATCGGCTCCAGCCCCGACGTGCAAGCGCTGGCCGGCCAGCTCGGCCAGGTTGGTGAGCCGCCGGGCTGGCTCGCCGGAATTCTGGACTCGCTGGCTTCCTGGTGGCACGGCCTGTCCCCCGGCAGCAAAATCGCCATCGGCGTGGGTATCGCCGCGCTGGTCGCCCTGTCCGGTGGCTCGCTCGGCCTGGCGTTCGGCGTCGCCGGGGCCGGCACCTACCTGCTGGAGCACGGCCACGGCGCCGCCGACTTCGCCCGCGACCCGGCCGCCACCACCCGCTCCTACCTGGCCGCCGCGACCCCGATGGGCGTGGTGGCCGACGGTGCCGAGGCCGTGCTCACCTTCGCCCCCGGAAACTTCGCCGGCGCCGCCGCCGGGCGCGGAGTCCGAATCGCCGCCGAGGACTTCGCCCGCGACCCGCAGGCGTGGCTCGCCACCCGCCGGGCCCTGGCCCGCGACGACAGCGGCGTGATCGACCTGGCGGCGTTCTACCGACGCGATCCGATCGAGCTGGCCGACGGCAACATGTGGACACCGCTGAACCCGGCCGACCGGGAAGCGTTCACCCGGTGGTGGGACGCAGCCCCACCCGGCCGGCCGCGAGCGGGCGGAGCGGAAGCGGAATACCAAATACGGATCTACGGCGGAACCGAACGGCAGGTGTCCGCGACCGGGGAGACCTGGGCAGACGGCGCCACCCCTGACTACGGCGCGATCGCCGACGCCAAGTGCCGCGTCAGCGCCTCCTCCTTCTACGACCCGGCCTCGATGGGAAGCTCATCGATGCAGCGGATCGCCGAGAAGCAGATGGACTTCCGACTCCGCAAGTACGCCACCGTGATCAACGACCCCCACAACCCCGCCAAAGTCCTCGAGATCACGACCAACGATCCCGGCGCCGCCGCCTTTATCGAGAGCCGGCTGCGCGCCCAAGGCATCCCCGGCTACGTCCGCCTGGAACCCTGAAGCCGGACATAGGAGACCTGCATGCTCGAACTCGCTATCGCCACCACCACCGAGAACTTCCGGTTCGACCGCGACCGGATCATCGCGGCCGCCAGCACATGGCCCGGCGCCAGGGTCGCGCCGGCCGGGCCGGAGTTCACCGACCTCGTCGACACGTTCATCGCCCTGCCGGACGGCAACGGCCCCCCAGACGCCCAACTCGCCATCGTCAGCGACGGCGAAAGCCTCGGCCTCGACGCCCCCGCCCACGAAGAAGCAGCCCACGTGCTCGCCTGGCTCTGCGCCTCAGCCGGCATCCCCGACGACGGAACCGTCGTCGTCATCCACTGGGCCGACGACCTCGTCCCCCTCCGGCCCGGCATGACCGCCGACGAACTACTCCAACTCCGATAACCAGCGTCAAGGGCCACGCGTCCGAACGCTCGGCCTGAACACCTGCCGCGTTGGACGCCGGACGCTTCCCGCCGAACGACGCGGTTTGTTCGCACTCGCGACGCCGTCCGAGAGCTCGAAGCGGACGGATGCCGCGGTCACAGCAGTCGTTCACGTCGTTCCCCTCACGTCTCGTTCACGAGGCCACGTGCAACGCGCGTGTTCATCTCCGCCAGCCGGCGCGTTTGTGGGAGCGTCGTGACGTGGCAGGTCGGTACTTCGGTGAGCTTCCGGGAGTGTCTGTCGGCACCGGATGGGCTACGCGCGCAGAGCTGTCTCAAGCGGGCGTCCATCGGCCAAATCAAAGCGGGATAAGCGGAACCAGGGCCGAAGGCGCTGATTCAATCGTCGTCAGCGGTGGCTACGAAGACGATCATGATGATGGCGACGAGATCCTCTACACCGGTGCGGGCGGGAACGATCCGGCGACTGGCAGGCAAACCGCCGACCAGACGCTCGACCAGCCAGGCAATGCTGGGTTGGTCACCAGCCAGAACCAAGGGCTTCCGGTCCGTGTCATCCGGGGATGGCGCGGCGACCCGACCTACTCGCCCACCTCGGGTTTCAGGTATGACGGGCTCTACCGAGTCGCAGACCACTGGAGCAAGGCCGGTAAGAGTGGCTTTCGCATCTGGCAGTTCCGCCTCGTGCGCCTGCCCGAGCAGGAGGCAGCGCCATACATCCCTGATGTCAACCTGCCGGCCGGCAATACGCGACCCAAGAAGACCGTCGGGGTGACCACACGCGTCGCCCGAGATACCAGGGTTTCGCGAGCCGTGAAGAAGCTGTATAAGGACGCCTGCCAGGTGTGCGGCATCCGCCTCGAGATCCCGGGCGGCTCAGTATCTGAGGGCGCCCACATCCGCGCGCTGGGGGCGCCGCACTCCGGGCCCGACGTTCCGGAGAACGTGCTCTGCCTCTGTCCCAACCACCACGCGCTGCTCGATGAAGGCGGCATTCACATCGGTGACGATCTCGTGGTCCGCGATCACGGCGACAAGATCATCGGCGCGCTCCAAATTAACCCCCAGCACGCCGTAAGCACCGCCCACCTGGAGTACCACCGCCAGCTCTGGGGCCATTAGCCTCCAAGTTGCCCCCGCGCCGCTGTTGCTTGCCCTGTCGGCCAGGACGGAAGCGGCGACCGTGAGCCGATCAGCGAGTCGGTCCAGAGCCGAACCGCCGCTGGCCACCGGTCCTGCGCCTTCGACTGAGACGAAATGGCGCGAGCAAGGGTGCCGGTGCCCGATTGGTGGCGCCCGGCCCTACTCGGAGCAGCCGCGCGTAGTCAGAGGCCGGCCGGTGGCGTGTCTGCCGCCCTGGCGTGCGTGAGGCGGTGGCGCAGTCGGGGGTCGAGCAGGGCGACCCATCCGGCCGGAACCGGGACGGCCGGCGCGGCGTCGTCCGGAACCTGGGGGTTGGTGTGGCTGCCGGGGATCGAGTGCAGGGAGTCGGCGTCGTCCTGGTCGTCGATGGCGATCCACGCGATCAGGTCCGGCCGGCTCGCGACCCGGCCGACGACCTGATCCGGGGCGGCCAGCGGGGTCCCGGCGGGCTTGCAGATGAAGCAGGAGCCGATCAGGTCGACGCTGTCGGTGCCGAGTAGGTGACGGACGAGGAGTCCGGTGTCGGGGTTGCGCGCGATCTCGGCCGTCGCGGGCGAGTGCTGGACGGCGTCAAGCCGCAGGTGCCACCGGCTGTGGTGGTGACGGCGGCGCCGGCGCGCCGGTCCGCTGCACCGATGCCGCAAGGCGCCGTGCGACGTCGCCCGCGGCGCGCAGCAGCGGCGAGCGCCGCAGC
>NZ_CDWTMG010000295.1:0-5170 GCF_977945845.1 Frankia sp. CcMO1 | reverse complement strand
GTCCGGTCCGGATCCCCGATCCGGCCCCGTCGCGTGGGCGGACGCCGGGCCGGGTCCGGGGAGCCGCTGGGACATCGGCGCGCTGACGAGCCGGTTGCAGGCGAGCGGGCCGCGTGGAGAGGCGCGGCGCCGGGTCTGGGCGGAGGTCACCTCGGTCGCGCAGGCGTGCGACGCGGTGGCGGCGGGGGCCGAGGGGCTGATCGCGCGAGGCAACGAGTCCGGGGGCCCGTAGGCGACCTCACCACCTTCACCCTCCTGCAACATCTGCTCGCGCAGGCGTTCGTCACCACCGAGGGCGCGCCGCTGCCCGTGTTCGCCGCTGGCGGGATCGGTCCGGCCACCGCGGCGGCCGCGGTGGCCGGCGGCGCGGCCGGTGTGGTCCTGGACTCCCAGCTCGCCCTGGTGCGTGAGATGGAGCTGCCGGCACAGGTCGCGGCGGCGGTCCGCGCGATGGACGGTAGCGAGACCACCCTCCTCGCCGGCTACCGGGTGTACACCCGTCCCGATCTTCCTGTCGCCGCTATGGCGGGCGACGCCACGGCGATCCCGTGCCGGCTGGGTGCGCGTGATCTGCGTAACCAGTTCCTCCCGGCCGGCCAGGACGGAGCGTTCGCCGCCGATCTCGCCGACCGCCACGTGACCGCGGGCGGTGTCGTACGGGCCGTGCGCCAGGGCATCCGCGAGGGCATCGCCGCCGCCACCCGTACCCGTACCCGTCCCCTCGCCCCCGGTGCGCCCTTCGCCGCTGCCCGCGGCCTGCGCCACCCGGTCGCGCAGGGACCGATGACGCGGGTCAGCGACCGGGCGGCGTTCGCCCGTGCCGTCGCCGATGAGGGCGGGCTGCCCTTCCTCGCCCTGGCGCTGATGAGCGGCGAGGACAGCCGCGCCCTGCTGGAGGAGACCGCGGACCTGCTCGGGGACGCGCCCTGGGGAGTCGGGGTCCTCGGGTTCGCCCCGGCACCGCTGCGGGCCGCCCAACTCGCCGCTGTGCATGACGTGCGTCCTCCCTGCGCGATCGTCACCGGAGGTCGCCCGGCACAGGCGGCCCCGCTGGAGGCCGCCGGCATTGACACGTTCCTGCACGTCCCGTCCCCGGGGCTGCTGAACCGCTTCCTGGCCGACGGCGCGCGCAAGTTCGTCTTCGAGGGGCGTGAGTGCGGCGGGCACGTCGGGCCGCGGGCGAGCTTCCCGCTGTGGGAGGCGCAGATCGCCGGCCTGCTGGAGTTCGGCGCGACCGATCAGGCCGGTCCGGACTTCTTCGCGGGCCTGCATCTGCTGTTCGCCGGGGGCGTGCACGACGCCCGTTCCGCTGCGATGGTCGCCGCGGCGGCCGGGCCGCTCGCAGAGCGGGGCGCGAGCGTTGGCGTGCTGATGGGCACCGCGTACCTGTTCACCGCCGAGGCCGTCGCGTCCGGGGCGATCCTGCCGGGTTTCCAGCAGGCCGCTCTCGACTGTAAGCGCACCGTGCTGCTCGAGACCTCTCCCGGTCACGCCACCCGGTGCGTGGAGTCCGCGTACGTCCACACCTTTCTGGGCCGTCGCCGTGAGCTGATCGCCGCCGGCCACTCCCGCCAGCAGATGTGGGAGGAGCTCGAGGCGCTCAACCTCGGCCGGCTGCGGGTCGCGAGTAAGGGCCTGCGCCGTGAGGGCAGCGAGGTCGTCACGGTCGATCCCGCGGCCCAGGCCCGGGAGGGCATGTACATGATCGGGCAGGCCGCCGCCCTGCGTTCGCGGCGGACGAGCATCGCCGAGCTGCATGACGAGGTCACCGCGCAGGCCACGGCCGGGCTCGCCGCCCGGGCCGCCGAGCTGCGACCCGCCGAGCTGCGGTCCGCCGACCGGATCGCGGCGCGCCCGAGCGTCCGGGCGCCCGGACGCTCGACATCGCGATCGTCGGGATGTCCGCGATCTTCCCGGATGCCCCGGACCTGGCCAGCTTCTGGGCGAACATCGTCGCCGGCAACGACGCTATCCGCGAGGTCCCGGCCGATCGCTGGGACGCCGAGGTCTACTACCACCCGGACGCGGTGCTCAGGGACGCCGGCCGCAGGACTCCGTCGAGATGGGGCGGTTTCCTCCCGCAGGTGCCGTTCGACGCGCTGGCCTATGGCATCCCGCCGAAGTCGCTGCGCAGCATCGAGACCAGCCAGCTCCTCGCGCTGGAGGTCGCCGCCCGCGCGCTGCGCGGCGCCGGGTACGACGTGGGCCAGAAGGAGGTGGGCCAGAAGACCGTCGGCGAGGGCCGGGCGTTCGACCGCTCCCGCACATCGGTGGTCTTCGGCACGGAGGCCGGGACGGATCTCTCCGGTGCCTACAGCTTCCGCTCCCTGTGGCCGGCGCTGCTCGGGGACCTGCCGGCCGAGCTGGAGGAGTTCCTGCCGGAGTTGGACGAGGACTCGTTCCCGGGCATGCTCGGGAACGTCATCGCCGGCCGGGTCGCCAACCGGCTGGACCTCGGCGGGGTGAACTTCACCGTGGACGCGGCCTGCGCGTCGTCGCTCGCCGCCCTTGACGCCGCCTGCAAGGAGCTCGTCGCGGGCACCTCGGACATGGTGCTGTGCGGCGGCGTGGACACTCACGCGGGCGCCCACGACTTCCTGCTGTTCTCCTCTGTCCATGCGCTGTCTCCGGGCGGGCGGTGCCGCAGCTTCGACGCGGGCGCCGACGGCACCAGCCTTGGCGAGGGGGTGGCTGTCATCGTGCTCAAGCGGCTCGCGGACGCCGAACGGGACGGCGACCGGATCCATGCCGTCATCCGGGCCGTCGCCGGTTCCTCCGACGGGCGGGCCCTGGGGCTGACCGCGCCGCGCAAGGCCGGCCAGGTGCTCTCCCTGGAACGGGCCTACGGGCGGGCGGGGATCTCGCCCAGCGAGATCGGTCTGCTGGAGGCGCACGCGACCGGAACGGTCGTGGGGGACCGCACCGAGCTCGCCACCCTCACCGAGGTCTTCACCAACCACGGTGCGACACCGGGCCAGTGCGCGGTGGGTTCGGTGAAGTCGCAGATCGGGCACACGCGAAGTGCGCGGCGGGCCTGGCCGGTCTGATCAAGATGGCCAAGGCCGTCGAGACCGGGGTGCGGCCGCCGACCCTGCACATCGACACGCCGAACACCTATTGGGACGCCGAGACCAGCCCGTTCTACTTCGACGGCGTCGCCAAGCCGTGGGTCGCCCCGGCCGAGCGGCGCCACGCCGGTGTGTCGGCCTTCGGATTCGGCGGCACCAACTTCCACGTCGTGCTGTCCGCCTATGACGGCGGACCCGAGCCCGCCCACGGCCTCGACCGCTGGCCCGCGGAGTTGTTCGTCGTCCGCGGCACCGACCGGGCGGCGGCCACCCGGGCGCTGAACCGGCTGGCCGGGCTGATCGCCGCGAACGACGCGGCCGGACGGCCGTTCCGCCTGCGTGACCTCGCCTCCACCGTCTGCGCGGAACGCGGCGGCCCGGTCCAGCTCGCGTTCGTCGCCGACGACCTCGACGCGCTGCCCGCCGCCATCGACCAGGCGCGCACGTTCGCGTCGAACCCTCGGGCGGGCCTGTTCGCCCGGGACCAGGACGCGGATCCGGGTGCCACCGCGTTCCTCTTCCCCGGCCAGGGCAGTCAGCGGCCCGGCATGCTCGCCGACCTGTTCATCGCCTTCCCACGGCTGCGGTCCGTGCTGGACCTCGCTCCCCGGTGGGCAGACACGATGTTCCCGCCGGCGGCCTTCTCCCGGGAGCAGAAGGCCGCCCAGGCAGCCGCGATTACTGACACCCGCGCGGCCCAGCCGACGCTGGGGCTCGCCGGGCTTGCCGTTCACGACCTGCTGACCAGTCTCGGGGTGCGCCCGGACCACGTTGCCGGGCACTCCTACGGCGAACTGGTCGCGCTGTGCGCCGCCGGGGTACTGGACCGGCGGGACCTCATCGGCCTGAGCGAGGCCCGTGCCGCGGCGATCCTGGCGGCCGCTGGCGACGACCCGGGCACGATGGCGGCGGTCTCCGCGTCGGTCGAGCAGGTCCGCGCCGCGCTCGACGGGGCCGGTGCGGGTGGGGAGGCCGGACCGGGCCGGGTCGTCGTGGCCAACCACAACGCCCCGCGGCAGAGCGTGATCTCCGGGCCGACGGACGCCGTTGCCGCCGCCGTGGCGGCTCTCGGCCGGGCCGGCATCAGCGCCAAGCCGATCCCGGTCGCGTGCGCCTTCCACAGCCCGGTGGTGGCGGGAGCGGCGACGGCGCTGGCCGCCCGGCTCGATGAGGTCGAGGTCGAGGCGCCGACCCTGCCGGTCTGGTCCAACACGACCGCCGGGCCCTACCCCGGCAGCCCGGACGAGGTGCGGGCGATGCTCGCCGGCCAGGTGGCGGCGCCGGTCAGGTTCGTCGAGCAGATCGAGGCGATGTACGCCGCGGGGGTGCGGACCTTCGTCGAGGCCGGGCCCGGCCGCGTCCTGGCGCAGCTCGTCGGCAGGATTCTGGCCGGTCGACCGCACCGGGTGGTGGCCACCGACGTCGCCGGCGAGCCGGGGCTGCGCCGGTTGCTGCTGGCCCTCGCCGAGCTCGCCGCCGTCGGCGTCGAGCTCGACCCCTCCGCGCTGTTTACCGGCCGCGACGCCCGGGTGGTCAGCGCGACGGACCTGCCGCGCCGTCCCGGCTGGCTCATCGATGGGGCCTACGTGCGCACGCCCGACGGCCGGTTCCTTCCCGGTGGGCTGCGGCCGCCGACCCGGCTGACGGCGCGGACGACTTCACCCGGGGTCGCCTCCGTGCCCGGGGTCGCCTCCGTGCCCGAGATCGCCTCCGTGCCCGAGATCGTCGGCGTGCCCGAGATCGTCGGCGTGCGCGGGTTCGTCGAGGACACCGTGACGCCGCCCCTCCCGTTCGACCGCACCGGCGTGACCGACCACAGCGAGACGACCGACGACCCGGCGGCGGGGCCCGCCGGACTGGCCGAACTTGGAGGTGACGGATCGGTGGACGCCGTGGTGCTGGAGTTCCTGCGGACCACCCGGGAACTGGTCGCGGCGCAACGTGACGTCGTACTGGGCTACTTGGGCATCGACCCGACTGGCCTGGCCCGGCCGGGCCAGCTTCCCGAGGGGCGGCCGGCGGACTTCGTGCCGCCGCGGCCCCGGGTCGTGTCGGACGACGTGTCGGACTTCGTGCCGCCGCGGCCCCGGGCCGTGCCGGAC
>NZ_CDWTMG010000294.1:0-5207 GCF_977945845.1 Frankia sp. CcMO1 | reverse complement strand
CCCCGATAAACTTCCCAAACAGGCCCTAGTGTCCCGGACACGCCGGGCCGAGAGGGGCACAGGTCGAACAGGCTGAGAGGAGGACCGGCCGGGATGGCCGACAGGTCGCAGTGCGAGGCCGCGCTCCATGCTCTCGCCGCCCGCCTGGATGGGCTCTCCGCCGACGGCCGTCCCCCGCGTGCCCCGGATCGCGTCATCGTCTGCCGTATCCCCGATCTCGATGCCGTCTTCTCCGGGGAGCTGCGTGACGGCTGCCTGCGGCACATCGGCGAGGGCACCCGCGACGACGCCCAGATCATCCTAACGCTGGACAGCGACGACCTGGTGGCGGTCGCCGAGGGAAGGCTTCCCGCGCTGACCGCCTGGGCCAGTGGACGGCTGAAGGTGGACGCGAGCGTGCGGGATCTGCTGCGGGTCCGCTCGCTGCTGTGACGATGCGCCTGTTCGCCGACGATGCTCCAAGGCGCCGGGACTCAGGCGGGCGCCACGGGCTCCAGCGCCCGGGGCGCCGGAGCCATCAGGTCCTCGCAGCCCGGCGGGCGTCGCGCCGCGATCGTGTGGACGGCGACGCCGCTGTCCAGGGCGGACCAGACTGTGGCGCAGGCGGCCCGCAGCCCGTCCAGCCCGTCGGTGCCGTCCCCGTTCCACGTGTCGTCGCCCGGCACATCCCAGTCTGACGCATTCCCACCGGAATGACCGCTACCCGAACGATCGCCACCCGACGCGTCATCGCCCGGCCCGTGGCTCTCACCCGACCCGTGGCTCTCACCCGACCAGTGCAGCGTCCCCTCCTCGACCCGGCTGCTCCAGGCGCCGCAACGATAGGCGTGGTTCCCCAGCTCCGGGACGGCCTTCACCGGTGGCGCCGCCCGGAGCAGCCCGCGCAGGTCCGCGGCGACGAAGTCGGGACGGTGCGGAGCGGGAGCGGCGAGCAGGTCCCCGGGGGTCGTCACCCCGGTGAAGACGAGCAGGGTCGGCGTCGACGTCCGGTGACCGGCCTCGATGTCGGTGTCGAGCCGGTCACCGACGATGAGGGGTGTCCGGGCTCCGCTGCGCCGCATCGACTCGCGGTGCATCGCCGACTCGGGCTTGCCGGTCACCACCGGCTCGCGGTCCGTGGCGGCCCGCAGGAAGGCGATGACGGATCCGTTGCCGGGCGCGACGCCCCGCTCGGTCGGCACGGTGCGATCGGCGTTGCTGGCGATCCACAGTGCTCCGGCCCGGATGGCATAGGCCGCCTCGGCGAGGCGGGCATAGGTGAGATCCGGGTCGAACCCCTGGACCACCGCCGCCGGATCGTCCTCGGCCGAGTCCACCGGGACCAGGCCCTCCTCCATCACCGCCTGTCGAAGTCCCCGCCCTCCGGTAATGAGCACCCGGGATCCGGTGCCCAGCCGTTCAGCCAGGACGTGCGCCGCTGCCTGCGCCGAGGTGACGACGTCCTCGGTTTGCGCCGGTACGCCGAAGCCGCGCAGGCGGGCGGCGACCTCGGCCGGCGGGCGCAGTGCGTTGTTCGTGACATACACCGTGCGCATCCCCCGGCGGCCCGCGGCGGCGATGGTGTCCGCCGCGTGCGGCACGGCGGTGCCCCCACGGTTGACGACACCGTCAAGATCCATCAGGGCGACGTCAAACAGATCGGCCAGCGGCCGGTCCGTCCCACGCAACGGCCCGGGGAAGCCACCGGAAGGCACGGAGAAACCAGAAAACACGGAAGACGACGAAGCGGAGGAGACCGCGGAAGAGCTGGCTGACGTGGTCTCGTCCGCGGGCACGGCGGCCGGCCGGGTCACGCTCGGGCCAACGCCGCGCGGGCGCCACGCAGCGCGACATCGTAGTGTCGGATGTCGGGACGCATCGCCACGGCCAGCGCCAGATGCTCCACGGCCACCCGAAGATCACCGATCTTGCGGGCGGACAACCCGAGGCCGAACTGGGCGTAGTCGTCGGTGGGATGCCGATCCACGATCCAGGCGAAGGTCTCCCGGGCCGCGCCGTACTGACCGGCGGTGAACTGCGCCCGGGCCAGCGCCTCCCGCACGCTCGGCGAGGCGGGTTCGGCCACGACGGCGTGGGCCAGCAGCTGCACCGCGGCATTGGCGTCCCCGTGGCCGAGCAGCGCCATCCCCCGGGTGTACCAGTCGTAGACCTCACCCGCCGGTCCCGGCCGGGACCGGTCCGCACCGTCATCCCCCCAGGACGTCACCTCGGACGGCACCGAGCTGGATCTATCACGTCGTCCGCGGGCGGGCAGCCCACCGGGCATCTCGTCCGGTACATCCCCCGGAGGGCCGGTCTCCTCGGACATCTTCACCTCCACTACACGGATGATCATCTGTCGCCTCGCCAATCCTGAGCACCGGGCACGGGCCTCGCGCCGGGCTCCGCCGCACCGTGGCGCCCTCGGTGCGCATCACCGCCTCTCACCCGAGGAACACCTCCGGATCCGGAATCACTCCGTCCGCCACCGCAGGCACCAGGCACCAGGCACCAGGCACCAGGCACCAGGCACCAGGCACCAGGCACATCCTCGAGGTCCGCAGCTCCAGTGTCGCCGCAAAGCCACCCGACGTACCTCGAGATCCCCATAACGATCAGGTGTGCGCTGTCCACCGTCCCGCCGCTCCGATGGCACGCTCGCACTACGTAAAGGTGGTGAAATGTTCCTCTCGCCCGGTTGGGCCGGCCGGAACACGGGCGGTCAGTGGCGAGGGCACTCCCGGGTCACACCGGGTCCGCACTCTCGGGGCCCTACGATGCGGCTCATGGTTGACGCCGATCGTCCCGTTCCCGCCCCGGCGGGTCTCGTGCTCGCCCCGTTCCGGGCCGCACGATTTCCGTCCTCCGGGCCGGACCTCGCCCCGCTGACCTCCCCGCCCTACGACGTCATCGACGACGCCGAGCGGGCGGAACTCCAGGCGCGCGACGAGCACAACGTGGTACGGCTCATCCTCCCCGGGGAGGACTACGACGGGGCCGCCCGCACGCTGCGGGCATGGCTGGACAGCGGGGTGCTGCGTCGCGACGAGAAGGCCTCCGTCTACGTCTACGAGGAGGAGCAGGCCGGCCATGCCCAGCGCGGGCTGATCGGGGCGGTCGCGCTGACCGATCCGGATGCGGGGATCATCCTCCCGCATGAGAACACCATGGCGGGCCCGGTCTCAGACCGGTTGGCGCTGACCCGCGCGACCCGCGCGAACCTGGAACCGATCTTCCTGCTCTACGCCGGCGGCGGCGAGACCAGCCGGGTGGTCTCGATGGTGGTCGCCACAACGCCACTGGTGGAGACGTCCACGGGCGACGGGGTGACGCACCGGCTCTGGGCCATCGACGATCCGGCGGTCCTCACCGCCATCGCCGCGGACCTGCTGCCCCGGCGCGCGGTGATCGCAGACGGCCACCATCGGTACGCCACCTACCGCCAGTACCAGGCGGAACGGCACGCCGCCGGGGATGGTTCGGGTCCCTGGGACTTCGGCCTGGCCTTCCTCGTCGACGCGACCGTCTCGGGGCCCCAGGTACACGCCATCCACCGGGTGGTGCGTGGTCTCGGGCTCGCCGAGGCAGTGCGGCGGGCCGCCGAGGTGTTCACCGTGCGTCAGCTCGCCGGGCCCGGCGAGGGCGGTACCGCTGCCGGGGATGGTACCACTGCCGGGGATGCCGGTGGCGTGGGGCCGGCAGGCGCGGACCCGGACGCGCTGGTGGAGGAGCTGGCCAAGGCCGGGCAGGGCGGGCACGCATTCGTGGTCACCAACGGCACCGCGGCCTACCTGCTCACCGAGCCCGACCCCGACCTGCTCGCGCGTAGTCTGCCCCCCGAGCGGTCGGCGGCCTTCCGTGGACTCGACGTCACCGTCACTCATCTTGCGTTGATCGTGGACGTCTGGGGGTTGACGGACACGGTGGGCGTGGTCGACTACCACCACGACGCGCCGGCCGCGATCGCCGCGGCGGCTGCGGCGGGAGGTACCGCGCTGCTGCTCAACCCCACCCCGATCGCCGATGTGGCGGCCGTCGCCGAGGCCGGCGAGCGGATGCCGCGCAAGTCGACGTTGTTCACCCCGAAGCCGCGCACCGGACTCGTGCTGCGTCCACTCGACGACTGACCGGCGTACGCATGACCGGCGTAGGTACGGTCCGTCTCCACCGCGGACCCACCTCCCCGCAGACCCACGGATACCGCGGGCGGAGTGGCCCTCGGCCGGACGGTCCTACCCCTCGGTCTTCGTCCCCTCGGTCTCGAGGCCGGGGCCAGGGGCGTCACCATGATCAGTAAGATCATGGTCGGTAACGTCCTGATCGACATTCGCTTCGGTATTCGCCTCGGTCCCGGCGTCCGCGCCGGGATCGGCCCGATCGGAGAGCAGGAGATCCACGCCGTCCCGCGCAGCCTCCTCGTTCTCCTCGGGGAGAGGCCGACCAGTCATGATCAGATACGCGCGGGCGTCAGCGTCAGTCTCTCCTTCGTCGATCGCCGCCGTGGAGGTGAACCAGCGTGCGGCCTCCTCGGGACGACCGGCGGCAAGCAGCGCCTCGGCATAGGCGTACCAGAGACGGGCGGTCCACGGCGCGGGCGGCGTCTTGGCCGTGGCCAGATCCCGCAGCAACACGACGGCGGCCTCCGGCTGACCGAGGTCCCGGCGGGCCCCGGAGACGACGATGAGCATCTCCGCCCGAGCGGCCGGATCAAGCTGGTCGATCTGCGGATCCCGCAGGTAGGCGACGGTACGCTCCGGCCGGCCCAGCCCCCGTTCGCTGTCCGCCATCAGCGGCAGGTTGTGCGCGGAACCGTCCATCCGACGAGCGGCCCGAAGTTCCACCAGGGCCGTCGCGTACTCCCCCGCGTGGTAAGCCGCGATACCGACCGCCTCGCGCACCGCGGGCAGGCGTGGCACTCGATCGGCGGCGGCGCGGGCGTGGGCAAGCGCGCGGGCGGGATCGTCGTCGAGCAGCAGGGCGGTTGCGACGAGATGGCGGGCGATCGTGTCGGCGAGCGACGACGGCAGCCCCCGAAGGGAGCGGCGCACGTCGTGGTCCAGCAGGTCCGCGCGGGCCTCGTCGGGAAGTGGCGGAGCCGGCACCCGGGCCCGCCGGCTGCCCTGCTCAGTCTGATCTGTCCGGCCAGCCCGGTCGGTTCTGCCGGGCCGGCCCGGCCCGGTCGGACGGCCGCCGCGGGGGCCGCCGCCCCCGGGCCTGGAAGCCTCGGT
>NZ_CDWTMG010000293.1:4218-5368 GCF_977945845.1 Frankia sp. CcMO1 | reverse complement strand
CCGTTAGGGGTTCGGGCGGGCGGGGGCCAGGGTTTGCCGAGCCATCGGTAAAGGTGTCTGGGACGCCCGCGGGACCCGCCGTCCAAGATCATGGTGACGTAGCCGGCCTCCTTGAGATCCTTGAGGTACCGCTGGACCGTGGACCGGTCCCGGCCGATCTGGTCGGCGATCTCCGCCGCCGACATCGGCTCGGACGCCCAGAGCAGCACGGCGACGATCTCTTCCCTGACCCCGGTCCGGGCGGGCGGTGCAGGCGGTGCGGGCTGGGTGGGCGGTGCGGGCCGGTCGGGCTGGATGGGCTGGTCGGGCGGTGCGGGCCGGTCGGGCTGGATGGGCTGGTCGGGCGGTGCGGGCTGGTCGGGCTGGGCGGGCCGGTCCCTGAGATGACCCCAGAGATCGTCGATTGCGCGGCCAATTTTTTTGAGTTCGCGGGCAAGTTTTTTGAGTTCGGCCCGGTTATATAGCGTGATCACTATGATAGTGGTGATGCCGACGACCACTTGCAGGCCCAGATTCTCCGCGGCGCTGGGCAGCTGCGTGAGCAACTGGTGGTGCAGATCCTTCATGCTGACGTCGACTCTGACCTCACCGACGGTCTTACCGTCGGTGTCGCGCAGCGGAACCTCGGCGCGCACGGACGACCCCAGGCTCCCGGACCCGCGACTGACAGTCTCCTGTTCGTGGAGGGCACCCGAGGGGTCGGCGCTGACCGGTTTGCCGATGTTCTTCGGATCGGGATCGGAGCAGCGGATACCCCGGCTGTTGATGACGACCACGGACTGCGCTCCTGTGAGTCGCCGGGCCTGTTCGGCGAGAGCCTGCACCTCCCCCGCGGAATCCTTCCCCATGACCGCCCGGGCCAGGAGCAGGTCGGATGCCACCGCACGCGCGATCTCAATCGCTCCCTGCTGGCGCTGGTGGACAAGGTCCGTGTACAGCTTCAGGTCGGTCAGTCCACTCCCGATGCACAGCACGAGCAGTAGGGAGACGACGCGCATAGGTACTGCCCCTAGTGGTGGATCGAGATGGATGGTTCGACAGGCCGTAAGCGTAGGCCGACCGGCATGAGCGGCGCCCCGAGTCGCGAACCGGAAGGCACGACGCCCATCGCCCGATGGTGCCCGAAGATCCGTCCGCGCTGTCGTACGAT
>NZ_CDWTMG010000293.1:0-4076 GCF_977945845.1 Frankia sp. CcMO1 | reverse complement strand
GAGCTCGCGGCGCTGGTCATGACACAGGCCGCGGCGCTCGCCGAGACGCTAGCGAGGCTGGCCGGGACCGAGGCCGCGCTGGAGCGGGCGAACAGGGAGATCGAGGCGCTGCGCGCCCAGACCGGGAAGAACTCGAAGAACTCCCCGAAGCCACCGAGTTCGGACGGGCTGGCCAAGCCGGACGCGCCGAAGTCGCTGCGCACGAAGAGCAACCGCAGGCCCGGTGGGCAGGACGGGCACCCCGGCTCGACGCTTGCGATGACCGCCACCCCGACCCGGACGGTGGCCCACGAGCCGCCGGCGTGCGCAGGCTGCGGGGGGACGGCAACGGCCTGGTAGATAGCCTTTCTGCGCCGCGGTGGGGGTGGCGGTCTGGGTAACCGTGCCGGCGGGGCCGGCCAGGGTGACCTGCATGATCCGGCCGGCCTGGCGGCGGATAGCGAGCCATGTTTGCCCGGACCGGCGTTCGGCGGCCCGGGTGAGGAGCAGGGCGAGCCAGCAGGGCAGGACATGGGCGCGGATGCGGTGTTCGAGCCGGTGGAACAGGAGCTCGGCCTTCACCTTCGCCCGGTCGAGGGCCAGCCGGCCGGTCGCGGTCCTGGCGGCGCTGCTCGCCGGTGCGGGCCAGCTCCTCGTCTGTACAGAATGCGCAAAAAGCTGTCTATTCACAAAACTTGCTAGTTTTCCGGCTCGTTCGTAGCATTCACTGCTGTGCGATCTGCGTGCCAGCCCCACGGGGGTGACACACCGCCGCCGGCGGTTTCTTTCGCCGTAACCAGCGGCCCCTCACCGCCGGTCCTGATCCGCAGAATGCGCAAAAAACCATTTATTCACAAAACTTGCCAACTTGCCGACTAGTCCGTAACATTTTCGAAGGGCGGCAAGGCCTACCGGTCGGAAGATCTACGACCAGCGTGTGAGAGAGAGGTGGAATAATCATGAGCAGCACAGGCAGCTCGGATCCATTGGGCTATCCCGATGCGCGTGGTTTCCTGCCGAACGCTCTGGGAGTGTGGCGGCTCGACTCGTTCGACATCACCAACCGTAACGGAAATGTTCTCGAGAGGCCCATGGGTGCCCACCCGGGCGGCCTACTGGTCTACCGGGAAGACGGCTACATGTCCGTGCACATATGCGACCCGCGGGATGGCACCGCGGTCCCTGAACGCAGGGATGGATCGCGTGTCGATGTCGAGTCGATCTCCATGAGCACCTCGTTCTTTGGGTACTGCGGGTCTTACCACCTAACTGGCAGGCAGGTCATTCACCGGGTGCGGGCAGCATCTGTTCCCAGGTGGATCGGAGAGGACCTGGTTCGTGATTTCACGCTGCAAGGGGACACGTTGACACTGTCTTGCCCGGCGCAGGAGGACGAGGACGCCTCGGACATCCGGGTCCCACTCCTGACGTGGAGGCGAGTCCGGCCCGCGGAATCGCCGGAAGGTGCGACCGTCGCCCCATCGCGGCCACCGCTGGACGGCAGGTAGGAATTCTGTCATGACGGGCGCACACGCTGAGGAGTCGAAATGAAATAACTTGCGCGTTTCGAACCCTCCACAGGCCTGTGACCTGCGATGATGCTCTCGATCGCGTATTTGTTACTTCATTACGTCCCCTGACCGCACCGATTTGAGCCGGCGCGCACTATCCGTCGGTCTTCCTGCTGGTCGATTCAGCGATCGGGCCCGGGGCGAAGATCGGAATGATCGAATGTCGGTCGTGTTCCTGCACGCCAACGCGGGATCGGCGGCAAGAGAAGGGGTGGGCGAACAGTGGACAAAGTCGTCCCAAGTGCAGCTAAGGCGATCGACGATATCCGTGACGGAGCATCGTTGGCGGTGGGTGGGTTCGGGGTGTGCGGCATCCCGAGCACGCTGATCGAGGCGTTGCTGAACGCCAATGTCACCGATCTCGAAATCGTCAGTAACAACTGTGGGGTCGACGGCTGGGGGCTGGGTGTGCTCCTGGACGCCGGCCGCATCCATCGCCTGATCGGATCCTATGTGGGGGAGAACAGGGAGTTCGAGCGGCAGTTCCTCGGCGGGGAATTGGAGGTCGAGCTCATTCCCCAGGGGACGCTGGCCGAACGGCTGCGGGCCGGCGGGGCGGGGATCCCGGCTTTCTATACTCCGGCGGGGGTGGGGACCCAGGTTGCCGACGGCGGTCTGCCGTGGCGGTATGACGGGGCCGGTGGCGTTGCGCTCCCGTCGCCGTCGAAGGAGACCCGGGAATTCGACGGGGTCCGCTATGTGCTGGAGCGGGCGATCGTTTGCCAGTTCGCGTTGGTCCATGCTTGGAAGGGCGACCGGCATGGCAACCTCATATACCGGGGGAGCGCCGCGAACTTCAACCCGTTGTGCGCCGCCGCGGGCAGGGTGACGATCGCCGAGGTGGAGGAGCTCGTCGAACCCGGCGAGCTCGACCCGGCCGAAATCCACACCCCCGGCATCTTCGTGCAGCGCGTCGTCCACGTCCCCACCACCGAAAAGCGGATCGAGAAGAGGACGGTGAGTTCCCGATGAGCTGGACCCGCGAGCAGATGGCTAAACAGGTGGCCGCCGAGCTGACCGACGGCCAGTACGTCAATCTGGGCATCGGCCTGCCGACCCTGGTAGCGAACCATCTCCCACCCTGTGTCACGGTCATCTTGCACAGCGAGAACGGACTCCTCGGCGTCGGCCCCTTCCCCTACGACGACGAGGTCGACCCCGATCTGATCAATGCGGGCAAACAGACCGTCACGCTCCTGCGCGGAGCCAGCACCTTCGACTCAGCGACGTCATTCGGCATGATCCGCGGCGGGCACGTCGACGTCGCAATCCTGGGTGCTATGCAGGTGTCCGCCGCCGGGGACCTCTCCAACTGGATGATCCCCGGAAAGATGGTCAAGGGCATGGGCGGCGCCATGGACCTAGTCCACGGTGCCCGGCGGGTCGTCGTGATGATGGAGCATGTTGCCCGGGACGGCAGCCACAAGCTCCTCGACGAGTGCACGCTGCCGCTGACCGGACAGGCCTGTGTGCATCGCGTCATCACCGACCTGGCAGTGATCGACATCGAGCCCGGCATCGGCCTGATCCTGCGGGAGACCGCGCCCGGCGTCACCATGGACGACGTCCGCGTGGCCACCACACCCAACCTCACGATCGCTCTTAGGTGACCGGTTGTTCGGCGTTCCGGGCCGCGGCGGCGTCGCCGTGATCCGGTCTACGCCTGGGTGCTGCTGTCTTCCGTAATAGTCCGCGGCTGGACCGTTACGGAGGCGTTCAGACCTAGATCCGCCAGTAGGGCGGGGATGGTGGTCGACTGTTGACCCGTGGGACGTGAACGGGTGCCTGTCGCGCAGGGAGCATAGGGGCCACCACACCAACACGACATCCCAGACGAAAGGCACCCGTCAGGTGACGGGTATACGCAGCACCGGGTCGTCGCGGAAGCCGGCCACGAAGCGGGCGGGACGGCGCCGACGGCGCCGGTCCCTGGCGGGGCAGGGCCAGCTGACGCTGGCTCCCGAGGGCGTGGCCGACCACGCCCTCGCGGTCAGCTTCATAGTCACGAATATCCCCACGAACGAGCCCGACGGGATCGTCGGCCTCGAGTGCTGGTTCCGCTCCTGCCAGCGGCGGGTCTACGGACCAGGCAAGCAGGGCGCGGCGTTCGGCCACACCAAAATCACGGTACGGTCGCTGCTGGTCCGCGGGTTGAACGCGCTGGTCGGGACCGTGTCCGCTCCGAATTTCTCCTTAGGGGACGTAATGAAGTAACAAATACGTGATCGAGAGCATCATCGCAGGTCACAGGCCTGTGGAGGATTCGAAACGCGCAAGTTATTTTATTTCGACTCCTTAGCAGTGGGCGGCATAACATATTGCGATGGTCGGCAGATTCTCATAATGAGCAAAAAACGAAAAATGCACCGCCCCGAGTTTTTTAGAGACCGGGACGGTTCAGGAGCGAAATATTCACGAAATCACGAGATGCCTTGCAGGCGCCCTGGACTACTCGTAGAATTTAGGCCATGCGCTCCTCCTATCAACCCAGCGATAAGGCACCAGTGTCGGCGAACTCCCTGTAAA
>NZ_CDWTMG010000292.1:0-5227 GCF_977945845.1 Frankia sp. CcMO1 | reverse complement strand
TGAATGTTTACATCCTCACCCTTCAGTATGCCGACAGTCACGCCCGGGACCTACGCGCATGTGGCCTTTACCGAGCATCCCTGAAAATCCTTCAGGAGACCTTGACCCGATGCCGGGATATCCTCGGTATCAATCATCCGGACACCTTGCGCTCCTTGCGGAACTACGCGGTCACACTACGGCGCGCAGGGCGGGCGGGCGCGGCCCACCATACCTCGGAGGAGGCTTTCAAGAAGTTCCGGACCTACGTGGGAGAAGATCAGCCGGAAACCCTCACCGCAGCCATCAGCCTGGTGGGCGATCTGTGCCTGAGCCGGGAGGTACCGGCTGCGCGAAAGCTGGCCGAGAACACCTTCCAACAGGCCAAGCGCCGGCTTGGCGCGGACAATCTCTACACCCTCGCGGCGGCTAACGCACTGGTCGTCGCCATTCGGCTCGATGGCGACCCGGACGAAGCCGGCGCCCTCGCCCAGGAAACGGGGAACAGATTACGGGCCGTTCTCTCCGACGATCACCCTTTCACGGTGTCATGCATGCTCAATCTAGCCAACTGCCGCTACGACAGTAACCAGATGATGAGCTCGCGGAGTCTCGACGAGGACGCCGTCTCTCACCTGCGGAACCGGCTCGGCGATGACCACCCGACCACCCTGATCGCCTCCGCCAATCTGGCGATCGACCTGTCCGCCCTCAGCGAGACCGAGACGGCAGATGCGCTACGCGCAAATGTTCTAGCCACACTCGGGGAGAGTCTGGGAGCCGACCATCCGATCATCGCGTCCGTGCGGGCCGGCGATCGCATCGACCTCGAGATCGACCCACCCCCGCCCTGACCCGGGTGCCCGGCGACTCAGGAGACGGCCTCCGGAGGCTCTGCCTGTTACCAGGTGCAGCGTACGGGCCGTCCGGCAGCCGGCCGCAGGCTAGTGCAGCACCAGGGGGCAGGGGTTTCATCATCTACTGAGCATCATCGCCGCACCCGGCGGCGTGTTGTGGGCCACTTTCGACTTCTTTCCGCTGCCGACCAGTCCGAAGGTTTCCACCGGTGCGTTTCTCGTCTGGATCACCTGCACCGATGGGGCGGTGAATCTCAGCGGCGAACGCTGGATCAACCACCCGGACGGCTATGCCATGACGAATCTCTCCGTGTGGCCCCGCGCCGACCATCCCGATCACCTGATGGGCCGGGTTCATCTGCAGGGATGCAGCGATTACGCCGTCGACCGGATCTTAAAACCCGGCCGGTGACCGAGCCGCCGAACGCCAGGATGGGTGACTGCCGCGGGTCCGGCGCTCCAGGTCCTTTACCTTCCGGCCCGGTGAACAGGCAGGATCGATCTGTGCGGACACGGCGGGCATCAGAGGAGGACTGGGGCGCGATCTGGCCGATCTGGCGGGCCGTTGTGGTCGAGGGCGAGACCTGCGCCTGGACACCGGACACCGACGAGGACGTCGCGAAAAGCGCGTGGATGCTGCCCCCGCCGGCCGAGGTTCTGGTGATGGAGGAGGACGACGGCCCGGGCGATACCTCGATCATCGCGACCGCACTGCTCACACCGAGCCAGCCGGGCCTGGGAGATCATGTCGTCCAGGCGGTACTGCTCGTTGATCCTAAGCGGGTGGATCACGGGGCTCCGCGCGGCGGGGCCGGAATGTACCAGGGCTACGGGCCGTACGGGGGACGTAGCTACTACGGCGGCCGGGGAGCCGGGGGCGACCGCTGGGAGAGCGTCAGCCGGCAGGCCGCGGAGCAGATGATCGAGTACGCGGCCGATCTCGGCTACCGGGCGATGCAGCTCAACGCCGTCGTCGCCGCCAATCCACGGCTGGTCGCGCTGTGGCGCTCGCTGGCGTTCCGCCTCGTCGGGACCCTTCCGGCGGCCTTCCGCCATCCCTGGCTCGGCGACGTCGACCTCTACGTGATGTACCGCTTCCTGCCCGCCCGGGAGAACTGACCGGCGCACCGGGTGCCTGCGCCCCTGGCAGAGAGGGGAGCACCGTCGCCGGAATCCTCACCGGAGGATCCGGAGGGATACTGAGGGCCGCGGAGGGTAGCGAGGGATACCGAGAGACGTGGAGAAGGACGCACCGGCGCGGGTTCGCGACCCGCGCCGTCCAACCATGCCATGGTGCCCGTCCCCTCCTGCCCATGGCCCAGGACGAGGAGCCTGTCTGTGCATCTGAGCGCCGCGCCCGATCTGTCCTTCTCCGACATGCGATCGACCATCGCCGTCCTGACGATCCTGGGCGGTGCGGTCCTGCTGGCCCTGGCCGTCTCCGTGTTGCTGCACCGCATGGCCAGACGGATCGGCCGCCATTCGGAGATCGTCGCCGATCTCGCACAGCACGGTAAGCGGCCGACGCGACTCACGCTCGTGCTGGTGGCCCTGCTCGTCGGCCTCAACTCCACGGCTGAACAGGCCTGGACCGAGGCGGCCCTGCGGGTGTCCAATGTCGCCCTTATCGCTGGAATCGCCTGGTGCGTCACGGTGCTCGCGTTCACCTTCGAGGACCTCGCGCTCGCCCGCTACCGGGTGGATGTCGTCGACAACCGGCATGCCCGCCGGGTGCGCACCCAGGTCACCCTGCTCCGACGGGTCACGGTGGTCATCATCTCGATCATCGCGGGCGCCTCGATGCTCATGACGTTCCCGAGCGTCCGCGTCGCCGGCGCCAGCATCTTCGCCTCGGCCGGCGTGGTCGGCATCGTCGCGGGGCTGGCCGCCCAGACCTCGCTGTCCAACGTCTTCGCCGGACTCCAGCTGGCCTTCACCGACGCCATCCGGGTCGACGACGTGGTGGTGGTCGAGAAGGAGTGGGGCAGGATCGAGGAGATCACTCTCACCTACGTCGTCGTCCACATCTGGGATGACCGGCGGATGGTCCTTCCGTCGACCTACTTCACCACGACACCATTCCAGAACTGGACCCGCAAAGAGTCCGCGGTCCTCGGTGCCGTCGAGCTGGACCTGGACTGGGCAATCCCGATCGACGAGATGCGGGCCGAGATGCACCGGGTCTTGGACGCCACGGACCTGTGGGACAAGCGGGTCTGCGTCCTGCAGGTCACCGACGCCATCGGTGATCACATCCGCATCCGCGTCCTGGTCAGCGGCAAGGACGGACCGACCGTGTTCGACCTGCGCTGCCACATGCGCGAGGAACTCGTCCGATGGGTGCAGCACAACCATCCGACAGCCCTGCCCCGGACCCGCATCGAGTTCGACGCCTCCGCGCACCTGCTCGGTCTGCGCCTCCCGGATCAGGGCCGGCCCGATGACCGCGACGGCCGCGACCACCCCGACGGCGACCACCCCGGCAGCAGGTCCGACCGGCTCCGCAAGACGAACGGCATCCGCCTCGACGAAGCACCAGCGCGGGTGGTTCCCGTCCCAGTGCAGGGTCTCCTCTCCCCCACGATCATGGCTGCCACGAACTCGGCCGCGGTTACCACCGCCGGCAGTGCGAGCCGGGAGGCGGAGACCGATACGGGGGGCGGGACGAGCACCGCGCCCGCGGATGCGCATGCCGATGCCGCCGAGGACGCCCGGCTGTTCTCCGGCGCGAGTGCCGACGCCGCGGAACGGGCACGGAACTTCAGCGGGACCAGCAAGATCGACGAGCACGACAGCTCCGCTTCTTCTCCACCGCCCCGCGACGACGATGACGACGCGGCACACCCGGGAGAATCGACCCGACGCCAAACGACACCAAAGGCGCATAGGGAACGTAATGAAGTAACAAATACGTGATCGAGAGCATCATCGCAGGTCACAGGCCTGTGGAGGGTTCGAAACGCGCAAGTTATTTCATTTCGACTCCATAACGACACCGAAGGCGCATAACGACACCACAGAAGGCTCCGGCCCGGGCCCTCCATACCTGCGGAGGACCCGGGCCGGAGCAGGTGTCGGGTCAGAGCAGGTGCTCTGCGTGCTGCCGACCGGGCCGCGGTCACCCGGTCGCCGACGGGTATCGCGATTACCGGCGGGCGTAACGACGGCTGCGGGTCGACCCCGACCGGCCGCCGTGGCCCCCCACGTTCCGCCACACCAGGAGAACCAGGATGGCACCGATGATGGACCCGAGAATGCCAGACGGCTGCAGAGCGCCTTCGCCGACATCCTTATTGAAAAGGACGTAGCCGAGGAATCCTCCGACGAAAGATCCGATGATTCCCACCACAATGGTGCCGAGAATCCCGATGGGATCCCAGCCGGGCAGCAACACGCGTGCGACGGCCCCGGCGACAAGTCCGAGCAGAATCATGACGACAATGAAGGTAATCATTGTTTTCTCCCTACCGAGGTGGTTGGATTACTTATCCCCGGCGCGGCCGTCCCCGCCGTCCCCGCCGGACCAGCAGCAGCACCACCGTGCCGGCCAGGACCCCGCCCGTGGCCTTCAGGTTGCTCCGCATCCGCTGCCCGACGGACCGCGCGGCTTTCCCGCTGGTGGCGAGGGTCTTCTCGGTGGCGACCGACACATGGGGAGCAAGGGTCTGGACGGCCTCGTTGACCTTCTGGCGCACCTCGGCGGCTCCGCCGGCCACTCTGGCCTTGGTGCCCGGGGTGTCGGCCCCGGTGCCCGGGGTGGTCGTGTCCGCATCAGCCAGGCCCGAGCTACTGACGTTTCCCGCGCCACTGACGTTTCCCGGGCCACTAACACTTGAGGTGGCGGTGGTCGCGGCGATGACGTCGGGGCTCGGCGCCGGGGAACCGTGACCGTTTAGGCCGGGTGCCGGGCCGGAATCTACACTCTCGGTACCGGTCGGGACCGGGGGGCGCGCGAACGGAGCCGTGGTCGTGTCGTCGGCAGGAAGCGGCGCGGTCCGTGCGGGCTCCGGCATCACTGAACTCGGGTCCATTGGCATCGTTCGGTTCCTCCCTGGAAGGTGTTCGGTGTCTGACCTGGGGACCGGGTCCGACCTGGAATCGATGGCTAAGCTGGTCAACGGCTGAGCTGGCATCACGCTCAGCCCGTCCGACCGGGACCGACGCGGACCAACTGGCCGGGCCGCATCTACGATCAGGACTACCGGCGGCTCCCCGTGGCGCGCAGAGAAACCCGACCGGGCGGGATGTTCACTAGCCGTACTTCTCATTGTCATACCCGGAATCAATGCGGATAACCCGATGTGGGCGCCCTGACGGGACACGGGGCCGCATCACCGATACCTAATACTATCCATAAACACACAAATGCCACATAACGACCAATATATCGA
>NZ_CDWTMG010000291.1:0-5301 GCF_977945845.1 Frankia sp. CcMO1 | reverse complement strand
AGGGTTTCGCATAAGCCTCACGGTCTCCCGACTGTTCGGGGCGTAATCCTTCTCATACTCGTCGCGAATCCAGTCCATTATTGCTCGAGTGCCCAACATCGGGTTGCTTGCTTCGGACCACGGGTCATCAGGTCGCAGCGAAAGTAGAGCTAGCAGCACAAGCGCTGATCGTTCGTTCGACCGCTCAGCGTCCATTCCGAGAATCTCGAGAAGTCGGCGAGCCTCAAGGATACGGTTCGCGATACTCACGCGACGCGCCCAATATCAATCACGGCGCGAGAGATGATCTCGTCTATTTTTGTCTGAGATGCGGCAGCGGCGGCAGATTCGCCGAGACGTCGGAGCGTCTCACTTGCTGGGAACCGCAACGTACGCAGGTCCGTTGCGTTCACCTGCGTATGTCCTGAAAATGTGCGGAAGAAGCTATCCACCACGGAGGAGTTTAGCCACATTGCAAGACCGCGCGCCATGAGCTCGTCAAGCCCTGCGCCCTTGGAGTGAAAAATATTCAGGTTCTCAAAAGCGATCGGACCCGGAATCTCCACTGGTGACCATACCGATGCAACGATACGTCGCCTCTCCTCCTTAGCGGAGAATCGCTTTACCACGCAATACCATCCCTCGGGCATTAGCAGATTGGTATCCTTGGCATCCGATGGCGCAAACCATTGGGCCTTACGGATCCCGTCGCGTGGCCATTCGAAGGCCCCCCGACGAAGATTGCCAGGATAAATCAAGGGATACGCATCAGGTGTCGCTTGAAATAGCAGCGCGTGACGAGATCGAAAGTCAACTACCCTTCCGGTCGAGACCTGCAAATTGAGGTCGCTCAGAGTGTGCGGCAGCGACATCATCAACTCAGCAACCGCTGTGTCTTCGTCCTTTGTGGAAATTCGAATGAACCGCTGAGGATCGTCCAAGTGCACCACATCGTGGTAGGGGACAACGCGGTGTGTCGCGTCGTCCTCATGACCAGTGCTCACTGACAAGATGACCGAGTTTCTATCTCCGTGTTTCGTGCCGCAGAATATGACATTTTCCTGCAGGACGCCCGTGTCCGCGAAAACAGTTGAGCGGGACTCGAATACGTGCACCCGATCGAGGGCGATCTTGTCAAGTAGATATGCTCGGAAATCTCCGAAATAGGGACCATTGCAGAACGAGCGAGGCGTGATTGCCACCAATTGACCGCTGGGGCGGAGAGCCGCAGACGCAAGAGCCAAGAAGGCTGCATAGAGGTTCGGTGCGTCCACTCCGGCCTCACGCACTGCCGTGCGGTGCGGTGATGATGCAGCCAATTTTGCATACGGTGGATTTTGGATAACAAGGTCGTGATCGAACAATCTTGGATCGGGCGCAAGGCCTGTCGAGGCCATAATGAAGTCGTCTTGGAGGACATCGCACGTAACGCGCCCTTCGCCGGCGACCTTGCAGGCTTCGAGCGTGTCACGGAGATACGGGATGACGGTCTCGTCGCACTCGACAGCCACTACGTGAATCGCGAGCGTCGGGCGCTCGGCCAGGAGGCGTGATACCAGGGCCGCCGTCAACATACCCGAGCCGGCTCCAGGATCGAGCACGCGAAGCTCGCCGGATTCGACGAACTGGGGCATCGTCGCGATGAGCGACGCCGCGCGCGACGGGGTGAAGAACTGGCCAAGTGCGTCCTGCCTGGTTGCATCGCGGCTTGCCAGGGCTGCCAAGCGATTCCGCTCCGCCTGCTCGATAAGGCTGTCTGTCACGAAGGCCAAGCTATCGCCGGGCACCCCCAAGTTCGTTGATCCCGCGCGAGACCGCGTCGGCGCCCCCGGAGTCGAGCCCTCACTCCGACCGGTCCGCTCGGGGCTGCCAGATAGTGCTCTGAGTGACGCACGAGGCCGAATCACCCCTGAGCTTGATCTTTAACCTGAGGTGCCGGTGCTCACCTTGAGCTACCGCGGGCGGTCTCAGCGTCAAACTCCGACTTGGCGGGTTGCATCCGGGAGCTGCCTCCGCACCTGTGGGTACGCCGCCTTCGCCCGCCGGGTCATCCGGGCTCACGGCCACCGGGTCGCCGGCGGTGACGTCGAGGGACTCGGCGAGCTGCTGGCGCTGCGGGACGAGCTGGACGCCGCGACCCAAGCCGCCGTTGACGGGCTCCGCAGCTTCGGATACTCGTGGGGTGAGATCGCCTCCAGGCTCGGCACCACCCGCCAGGCGGCGCAGCAGCGATGGGACCGTCCGTAGTCTCCGTTCTAGTCTCATTCGCTGGCGTCCGGCGTCGTCCGCGAGCGGTTGGAGAGCGGCTCGCAGGCGGTGCCGAGCACGGGCGAACGCTCGCGGACGATCAAGCGCAGACCTCGAAAGCGTGTGAGGGGGCAACTCCTCCGTGGGGTTCAAATCCGACCGCCACCGCCATCTGACCAGGCACGACGCCCGGCGCCCGCGACCGAGGGGCACCGGGCGTCGTCGCGTTTCACGGGTGGGCCCGCAGGAGCATCCCGGCCAGGTCCAGCGCCGCGCCGACCTGCGGCTCGCCGCCGCCGAGCAGTGGCGGGTACAGGTGGACGTCGCACAGTCGCACCAAGGCGCCCGCCATCACCTGGGACGGCAGGTTCAGGGTCAGGCGCCCGGCGGCCGCCTCCCGCTCCAGCAGGTCCGCGAGGAAGATGGCGGCGCGCTCCTCGACGACGCCGGCCGGCATGGCCAGCCGGATGAACAGCAGCGGCTCTCGCTGGGTGAGTGCCGCGAGCGGTTCGGCCGACCCGACAATGGCCATGAACCGGCGCAGGACGTCGAGGACGAGCTCCACACCCTCGCCCGACGACTCGCTCAGCGCCTCGCGGAACGTGCGTTCGGTGTACTCCGCCAGCACCCTCGCCAGCAGCTCCTCGCGATTCCCCACCCAGCGATACAGGGTCGCCCGGCCGATACCCAGCTCCGTCGCGAGCGCCGACATGTCCAGCGGCTCGCTGAGCAGGTACGAGCGCATCGCCGCCTCGACGACGTCGTCGGGGCCGGTGGCGCGCGAGGACGCCGTACGCCGTGGGTTCACCTGGGGTAGCACCTCCGCGCCGTTGCCGGGCAGGCGCCGTGCCGTGGGCCGGGCGCGCTGGTGACGGTTCACCGGGGACGCATCGGGACCCATGACGGCGGCGCAGGCCGCTGAGGGGACTCTAGGTACTATGCCCGAAATGCCACCTTGACGCGTGTTTATCCGGCACCTTGCCGACGCCGTCCCCGTTGGCCCGGACAATCGGCGGGCTGTGGCTCAGTTCTCCGCGAGCACCGGCGACGGGCCTGGTAGGCAGGAACCGTGCCCTTCACCGGAAGCCATCCCGCCGCGATCCTGCCGTTCCTCGGCGTGGGGACGCGTGCGGGCGGGCTCGTCCCGTCGGCGCTCGTGATCGGCAGCATGTCGCCCGACATCCCGTACTACGTGGCGCTCCCGGTCGACCGGCACGTGACGCACTCGCTGGCGGGTGTCCTCACCATCGACCTCGTCCTCGGCCTGATCGCCCTCATCGCCTGGCAGGGACTCTTCGGGCCCGCGGCGGCCGCGATCGCCCCGCCGGGCGTGCGGGCACGGCTGCGCCCGGATCAGCCCGCTGGCCCGCGCCGCCTGCTCGGCCGTCCCGCGGGCTGGGGGCTCGTCGTCCTGTCGCTCTGCGTGGGTGCCCTGACGCACGTGGCCTGGGACGCCTTCACCCACTCCGGTGAGTGGGGCGAGCGGCACGTCACGTGGCTGGCCGAGACGTACGGGCCGATGCCGGGATACCGCTACGCCCAGTACGGCAGCGGCGTCGTCGGGGGCGTCGCCATCGCCCTGTACCTGCGGGCGTGGTGGCGGCGGACGCCGGCGTCGCCGCAGGTCGTGCGGGCCCCTGCGGTGCCCCGGGAGGCCGTCGCGGCCGGCGTCTGGGTGGCGGTCGTCGTGGTGACGTTGGCCGCCGCCGTCGCGGCGGCGCTCGTGCCGCTGAGCTCCCCCGCGGGCCCCGACTACCGCCGGGCGGCGTTCCTCGCGGTGACGCGTGGCGGCTCGGCCGGCGCCACGGTCCTGTTCGTCTTCGCGGCCTGGTGGGCGGTGCGGAGGCGGCGGTGGACGGCGAGTCCACGCGCCCGGTGATACCTACCTATTTGCGTTTATTTTGCGTCGGGTCGATTTGCATCGGTCCGCGTGTCGGCCATTGCTCATCCCGGCGTGGCCGGGACGCATCCCTCCGGCGCCGGCGCCGGCGCCGGCGCCGGCACGGGCGCGATGGCCTTGCTCGCCTCCGGGCGTGGCTTGAGCGCCTGGTAGGCCGGCCCGATCACGAGGTCCACGGTGCGGCTGGTGCGCCCGTCGTCCTCCAGCGTGAACTGGCCGACGAGCTGCGCGGAGACGGTCTGCGCGGCCAGTTCCCCCACGGGCCCGTGCCGGACGGCGGCGACGCCGGTGATCACCCGGCCGCTCGTGTCGTTCGTGACCGCGGCCACCCGGAACCCGCGCGCCTTCAGTTCCGCGGCGACGGCGCGCGCCAGGCCGACCCGTCCCGTCCCGTTGTAGACGTTGACGGTCACCCGGGCCGGATCGGTCGCCCGCTGCCGGGGACAGGGTGTGGGGCGCGCGTGGGCGGTCTCCTCCCCGAACGTCCACCAGCGCATCCAGTGCCCGCCTGCCGCGATTCCTGTCGCCAGCACCAGCGCGACCACGACCGCGAACGTCCAGGCATGGCGCCGCTCGAGTCGCCGGCCGAGATCGCCCGGCAACACGTCGCGGCCCGACCGTCCGGGAGTGTCGTCTCCCGATCCGACGGTCGCGCCGTCTCCGCCGTCCGTCTCGTCGCCCGGCTCCCCGAAGCCCGCGACCACGGCCGTTCCTACTCGTCCAGGTTCAGGACCCGGGCGTGGAGCACCGGGCGCTGGGCGAGGGCTGCGCGCACTGCTCTGTGCAAGCCGTCCTCCAGGTACAGCGTGTCGCGCCACTGCACGACGTGGGCGAAGAGGTCACCGAAGAACGTCGAGTCCTCCGACAGCAGGGCACTCAGGTCGAGGGTGCGCTTCGTCGTCACCAGCTCGTCCAGCCGCACCTGACGTGGCGGCACGTCGGCCCATTGCTTGGGCGTGGTGTACCCGTGTTCCGGGTACGGGCGCCCATCGCCGACTGCCTTGAAAATCACCCCGGTGATTGTAGGAGGTCGGGAAACCGGGTGGGGCCCTCGAGCGTCCGGCCGGGTCAAACGGGTTGCCACTCGCTCGGAGCCGGTTCCTGAACCTCTCGCCCACTGCGGCAGGCTCGGTGGGGACCCCGCGGAACCTCTGAGAGCCTGTTTTGGAATTCCC
>NZ_CDWTMG010000290.1:0-5302 GCF_977945845.1 Frankia sp. CcMO1 | reverse complement strand
TCAAGAATGTCCCCGCCAATCATACCCGAAACGTCCCCATCAGCCGTACCTGATCGCTACCCGGCCGGGTCAGGATAACGCGAGTGGCGCAACGCCAGTCATCACTCACAGGTATTGGGTAGGTACTCCTCGATGAATCGGGCGGGGATGACGGAAGGGTGTTCTCTGTGGTTGGTGACGAGGCCGCTCACAGGCCGGGGCGAATTGTTCCTGAAAGTGGCAGCTACGAGGGTGGCGCCGGGTGCGGCCCTGCCACCCTGCTCCGGGACCTTGCCGGCGAGCGGGGGTGGCCCCCGACGGAGCTGCGGGCGGGCGGCGCTCGGCCGGCAGCCCTGCTGGTGCCACCGGCCGGTTGGGGCAGCCTCGGGGATGAGGCCATGATGCGTGTCGCCTGGGCGGCGCTTGCGGCCCGGCACGGTGCGTACTGCCGCTACGTTGACGTCGGCGCCCCATCCTGGCAGCGCACGCTGGGGACGGCTCCCGCAGGAGATCTGGAACCGGTGCTGCTGGCACGGGGCGCGGCCGCCTGGGATGCGTGGCTGGGCATGGTCCCGCTGCTCGCATCGGTCACCGAGGTCCACATCCTCGGTGCGGACATCCTGGACGGAGCCTACGGTGCCGAGCTCGCGGTCCGCTACGCGTAGCTGGCCGCGCTGAGCCTGCACGCCGGCGCCCAGGTCACCCTGCTGGGGCACAGCTGGCGGGCACAGGCAGATCTGGCCGCAGCCCGCGCGCTGCGTTGCCTGAGCGGACATGTGCGGGTGTGCGCGCGGGACCCGCACTCCCAGGCCCGGCTGGCCACGCTCGGCATCACCGCCGAACTGGTCGCCGAGCTGGCTTTCCTGCTCGAGCCGGATCTCCACCAGCCCGGTGGGGCGCCGGCGCGGGTATGGCTGGACCGGCAGCGCGCCGACGGCCGCCGGGTGGGCGCAGTGAACATCAACCAGCTGGTAGCGGGCCGGGTTCCCGGGCTGTTCGACGGGTACGTGGACGGGCTGGGCGATGCCGGGTTGGCCGGCACGTCGTGGCTGCTGATCCCGCACGATCGGCGCGGGGAACAAGGCGATCTGATGCTCGCCGAGCGGCTGCACCGCCGGCTGGACGAGCGGGAACCCGGACGTGCCCACGTGCTGCACACCGACGCCGGACCGGCCGGAGCCAAGGCACTCGTAGGTGCGGTGGACATGGTCCTCACCGGTCGGATGCATCTGGCGGTTGCGGCGATCAGCCAGGCTGTCCCCCCTCTGGCGGTCGGCTACCAGGACAAGTTCTCGGGCCTGCTGGAAAGCGCGAGGCTGCCGGCATGGTGTGAACTCGAACCCGCCCAGGCCTGTGCTGGCGAGCGTCTCGCCGATGTGCTCCGCACCGTTCTCGCGCAGGCGCCCGCGCTGCGCCGCAACCTGCGGGCCGCCTGGCCGGAGCTGATGGCATTGGCGCGCCGCGGCCTGCCGGACGCCACTGGAGAGCCACACTGAGCCGGAGCGGGGTCTGGTCCGGGCACGAGGTCCGGCGAAGCCTGAGCTGGATGTGTGGTCAGTTCGTAGATTTCCGTCAGTTCCCGAATTCGCGGTCAGTTCAAGGTCATGGGCGCGGCGGTTCGGGCCGCAGGCGAGAGGCCCGCGGCTGCGAGCGGCACCGTTCCCAGAGCGTGAGGTAGGCGCGGGCCATCTGGCGGTCGGTGAAGGTGCTCACGGCCGCCTGCCGTGCCCGTTCCCCCAGCCGGTGGCGCAGGAGCGGATCATCCCGCAACCGGCACAGCGCAGCGGCCAGGGCGGCCGGGTCGCCAGCGGGCACGAGCAGCCCGGTCTCGCCGTCGATCACTGCTTCGGGGACGCCGCCGACCGCTGTCGCCACCACCGGCAGCCTGGATAGCATCGCCTCGACGATCGTCAGCGGAAAGCCCTCCGTCCTGGACGGCAGGCAGAAGACGTCGAAGCCGGCTAGGGCGCCGCGCGCCGCGTCGGACCAGCCGGCGAGGGCGAACCGGTCGGCCACCCCGCTGGCCGCCGCGAACTCGATCAGCTGGCGGCGCTCGGCCCCGTCACCGACGACAACCACGTTCGCCCCGTCCATCGTGGCCAGAGCGGCGATGAGCACGTCATAGCCCTTCATCCGATCGAGCCGGCCGAGGCTACCTACCACCATCGGGCCCGGCCTGGCCGGCCGGTGCGGCGGGGCGCCGAGGTCGGGGACACCATTCGGGATGCTGCACACCGAACCGCGTCCCAGGACGTAGAAGTCCTCCACCCGTCGCGCGCTGCCGGCTCCCACGGCGACCCGAGCGTCCGCCCGCGGCGACAGCGCCCTGGTCCGCAGGAGCAGCGGCAAGTCAGTCGTCCGCAGCGGAAGCTGATCGACGGCGACGACCCGCAGATCGCAACCGGCCACTCCGGCCGCCAGACCGGCGGCCAGCATCGGCGCGCACGCCCACGGCACACACCGGTTGACGTGCAGGACGTCGGGGCGTACCCGGCGCAGCAGCCGCACGTGCGCGCCAGTCCCCCCGCGCACGACATGGACGGACGCGCCGCCGCGCCGACGGCCGGCGACCCATTCGACCAGCCCGGCGTCGGAACCGGCAACCTGGACGTCCAGGCCCGGATCCGCCGCCGCCGCGAGATTGCCCAGGCTGATCTCGGCGCCCCCACGGCCGGCTGTGTCGGTGTAGAGCAGCACCTTCACGCGATGACCACCCTATTCACCTCAACCTGTCGAACCCAACCCGGTCACACCCAACCCATTGGAGAACATTTCCGGACGGATGTGAACAAAACAAGGCGCAGAAGAGCGTTTGACTGTCGTGATACCCGCCACCAATCGTGATACCCGCCGTCAAAGGAACAAGCCCTGCCGCCCCTGGCGGCGTCGGCGTCCGAGCGTTTCGCGATCATGGAGCTGGCCGTGCCCGGCATCTCGCGGAAACCACGATCGACCACTATCAGGATGACCTACGCCGGCTGTGGTTCGCTGAGGGTCGGTAGGCTGGAGCAGTCATCTCTGGAGCAGTCATCTACAGGATGGCGGTCCGTCGCCTGGCCCGCCCGGGAGCGTTCACGCAACGCCACCCTCGTGGCTAGCTGGTGCTTTCTGCGGCAAGAGGGTGTGTTGATGTCGATCGAGGAGTCCGGGGTAACCGAGGTGGCGGGGCCGCGGTCCGGCTACCGGACCGACGCGGTCGCGGCCGATGCCGCAGCCGCTCCCGACGGGACGGCTGTCCGTCTCGCCGGCCGCGTGGTCCTGTGGCGCCGTATGGGCGGGCTGATCTTCGGGCATCTCCAGGACCGTAGCGGCCGGGTGCAGGTTTCCCTGTCCAAGACCGATCTGGGTGCCGAGGTCGTCAAGGAATGGTCCCGGGCTGTGAAGATCGGCGACTTCGTCGGGGTCGCCGGCAGCCTCTACACCACCCGCCGCGGCGAACGGACCGTCGCCATCTCCGAGATGACGGTGCTGAACCGGACCGTGCGTGCCCTTCCGGACAAGTGGCAGGGCCTGTCCAACGTCGAGGCCCGCTACCGCCGCCGCTACCTCGACCTGCTCGTCAACGCCGAGTCCCGGGAACGCTTCCAGACCAGAGCGAACATCATCAGGCGGATTCGGCGTTTCCTTGACGACAACGACTTCCTCGAAGTCGAAACCCCGATGCTGCAAGAGGCAGCGTCCGGCGCCGCGGCCCGCCCGTTCATCACCAGGCATAACGCCCTCGGTGAGGACTTCTACCTGCGGATCTCCCCCGAGACCTATCTCAAGCGGATCGTCGTCGGCGCCTACGACCGCGTCTACGAACTCGGCCGCAACTTCCGCAACGAAGGCATGGACTCCTCGCACCTCCAGGAGTTCACGATGCTGGAGTGGTACGCCGCCTACTGGGACTACCACGACAACATGGCCTTCGTCCGCGAACTGATCCTCACGGTCCTCGACGACGTCCTCGGCACCCGGGCGGTTACCTACGAGGGTGTCAAGCTCGACTTCGGCACCGACTGGCCGGAGATCGACTACCGGGCCGAGGTGGAGCGGCGCACCGGCATCGACCTCACCGTCGTCCGTGATCTTCCCACTCTGCGCGCCCGGGTGGCCGAACTCGGCCTGGACGTCGGAACCTCCCCGTCCTACGCTGGCCTGGTAGACTTGCTTTACAAGAAGACGGTCCGACCCGATCTCGTCCAGCCGTGCTTCCTCGTGCACCACCCAGCGGAACTAGTCCCGCTGGCCCGGCGCAGCGACACCGATCCCACCGCGCTTGACATGTTCCAGGTCGTGGTGAACGGCGTGGAGATCGTCAAGGCCTACTCCGAACTCGTCGACCCCGCCGAACAGCGGCAGCGGCTTGAGGAACAGGCCGCGCTGCGGGAGGCCGGTGACGACGAGACCATGATGCTCGAAGAGGACTTCATCGAGGCCATGGAATACGGGATGCCCCCGATGTCCGGCCTCGGGCTCGGCATCGACCGGTTCGTTGCCCTGCTCACCGACGCCCCGACTCTCCGCGATGTCGTCCTCTTCCCCACCATGCGCGGCGCCCACAAAGACCAGACAGCCCCCGTCGAAGATGACCTGTGACGGCTCCGGCCCGTGGGATTCCCTCGTTTCGACTCGCCCGTCCGTGGTCCCGCCGAGGCCACTGCCGCCGACTAGAGATGCATGATCTTGAAATTGTCCAGGCGTCTCGAACGTACGTTCAAAACGCCTGGTCGATGCGGAGGCTCGGGGATTTGAACCCCGGAGGGGGTGTATGCCCCCAACCGCATTAGCAGTGCGGCGCCATAGACCGGACTAGGCGAAGCCTCCCAACGTGCCTGCTCATCATAGCGTCTCCCACGACGGTGCTGACGCTTGGTCCGAGCGGATCCCGGTGGGCTGGATCACGTCTGTGTGGTCCGGCCGGCCGGTTCCGCGCGGTCCATGGGTTCCATCGGTCCCAGGGCCGCGAGGATCGCGTCCGCGATCTCACGGCGCCGTCCGCCGTCCGCCACCGGACCACCATCGGCCTCCCGCACGTAGAAGGCGTCCACCACGTCTAGTCCGAGGGTCGCGACGATGGCGGTGGCGACATCGAGGCGCAACCCGGACAGCGCCCGTACGATCCGGTACAGCACGCCGGCCTGGTCGGGGGCGCGTACCTCGATCACGGTCATCGATCCCAGGTCGTCATCGAAGATCACCTGAGGTGCGCCGGGCGTGGTCCACCGCTTGGCCCCGGCGTAGTCGCGTTCCCGGGCGGCGAGCCGACCGGCGACGTCGAGGGTGCCGGCGAGCGCGGCCCGCAGGTCGGCGAGCAGCCGCGCCGGCTCCGGTACCCGTC
>NZ_CDWTMG010000289.1:0-5307 GCF_977945845.1 Frankia sp. CcMO1 | reverse complement strand
ACGAATGGCTGCCCCGATAAACTTCCCAAACAGGCCCTAGCCGGACGTGCCGTGGCGGTCCGTCACAGGCTTCCGCAACATCGCCGTTCACACATACTTCGAGGTCGACTGGTCAATTGTGTGGCGCATCCACGCCGGCAGCCACACGTTCTGTTCAGGCCGCCGAGGTCTCACCGCTCGGATCGCCCAGCGTGGCCACCTTCTCCAGCTTGTGTTGCGTTCGTCACACCGGTGGACGTATGCACTCCGCCGCCACCTCCCATCGCTCCAACCAGGAGCGATCCCCACTCCACCATCACACCCCCACCCGTAGCGCCACAACCTCACTGCTACGATTGCACAACGCCACAACTCGATAGGTATGGAGAACCGGGATGGCCAAGCGCAACGCCGCGCTCACTCTTCTCTTGGTCGAAATCGGCGCAATCGCGCTACTTGTGAATTCTCTGATCTCGTTCGACTGGCATGAACTTTGGTTCACCCTGTCGATCTCGATCGCTATTCCGTGTTGGGTTCTCGCCGTCAAGGCGCCTTCTACTTGCGGCGTGACAACCCAGCGCCGCACCCCGTGCCGTAAGGTGCTCCCAGCTGATCGCCGATCGGTGTTTTTGATCTAGGTTTCCCGTCTGCGGGCAGGGGCGGGGAGCGACGGTCGTGTCGCGGCGCCGGGTCCACCTGCATCCTCGGTACCGGCGTGCCTGCGGTCGCCTGCGCCAGGCTCCGCCCAGTCCGCCGGCAGCGCGGTCAGCAATGTCCGGCCTGAACGCCAGCGGTTCGGGAGCCGCCGTTGTCGACCCGTTCGACCCACCCGTCGACGGTGAGTTGTCTTGCTGGTGTGGTGGGAGGAGTCGGTGCTTGGTCGCGCCCGGCGGCGACCGATGGCAGAGTACCCTTGAGGTACTGGAGGCACCGACGAACTGGTAGCTGGCGGGAAGGAGACGGACGCGGCGATGATGGAGCAGACGCCCCGGCAGGTTGCGGTCAAGGTCTCGCCGGAAGGCGACAAGCTGATCACCAGTGGCGCGCACTACTTGCATATGAGCAAGAAGGATCTCGTCGAGGCGGCGGTCGCATTTTACCTGGACGCGCGCCGCGAGGAAATGCAGTCCGGGATGCGGGAGCTGCTGAGCGAGCTCGACGGCAGCCGCGCGTCACGGATAGCGATGCTCGCCGGGATGACTCGTGCTGAACTCGACGCGATCGGCGGCGTCGAAGAGGACCGCTGACGGTGGCCGGACGGGCCCGCCCCACGCTCCGCTGCCTGCGAGAGGATCTCGCCTTGACGGTCCCGCGCGCGGACACGCCTTTGGAGGACATCGGCCATCCGCTACTCGGCAAGGTCGGCGACCGCTTCGCCGACGACGACACGCCGCAGGAGCGGATCGCCGCGATCGACGATCAGGTGTTGTTCAAGGTGAAGGTCCATCGCTGGCGCGGTGCAGTGTGGGTCGACGCCGGGATCCCATGGCTGGTGGCGGCCGGGCAGCGGGAGGAAGGCTCGCCCGATGACTTCTACGCGGCGCTGGCCGCACGCGCAACCGCCGCGCGGGCACGCTACAACGCCAGACACTCGCCTGCTCTCGCCACCACGACCTACACCGGTGACCTGCTGCCCGGTCAGGAGGACAAGCTGAGGTGGCGGGCCGAGTCGGCGACGCGCGCCGAGCGCACGCTCAGGGCGGCGGTGCACCGGCTGGTAGGCGAGTCACTGCTGGACGGCCAGGAGCACGCCGTCATGCTGGACGGCGCGGCGCTGGGCATCCAGGTCGTCGCTGACCAAGGTCACGAGACCTATGTCGCGATCCGCCTCATCGGCTCGGTCCCGCGACGGCTCGTCGCGACGATCCTCAGCCTCGTACCCGGATGTGAAGCCGACGCATGGATGTCCGACTACGCCATGCCGCAGCGGGCAGTGGCCCCCGAAGAGCAGATCTGGTCCAACATCATGGACCCAGCCGAGGCTGCGACGTTTCTCGACCAGCAACCATGAGCCTGTCATCCCTCCTGAACCCGAAGAGGAACGTCAACGCGACCACCACGCCGACGACTACGGTCACGAGACGGGTCGAAGCGTCCGAAACCGCCAGACCTGCGGAACACCCGTTCGATCCGGTAGGTGATGTAACGGTCGGCGCGGTCACTGGGCATCGTCCCTGGCCAGGGCACGGGTAGCGACCGGCCGGACAGTGATTTCAGGGGCCGCAACCAAGATCGAACGGTTCGGATGCTGGTACACAGGGGACGTAATGAAGTAACAAATATGCGATCGAGAGCATCATCGCAGGTCACAGGCCTGTGGAGGGTTCGAAACGCGCAAGTTATTTCATTTCGACTCCACAGGGTCCACAAGCTGGCTTTGCCTGCTCAGCCCCCCTTCGGGGGCGCTTTCGCGTTTGCCGCTGGCTCCTGGCTGGACATCAGGTGTCAGCGCGCCTGGCCCCGACTGGGCCCGATCATCTGGGCAACACCGCTACCCCGTGAAGATCGAAGTCGGCGGGCACTAATTATTGACGGCGGTCGAGCTTCCCACCGAGCCTTTTCAAAGTTGGTTGTTCTAATGGCCCTCGCTGGCGAGGACGAGGACGGCCTGGGCGAAGGTGCCGACGCGGCGTGGGCAGCCGCGGAAACGGTCGAATATGTGCCAGTTCTTGAGGACCGCGAATCCTCGTTCACCTTGTGAGCGGGTGGTGGCGTGGGTCCGGTTGGCCTCCTTGTCACGGTCGGGGAGGTCGTTGTTCTTGGGTTTCTTGATCGGGACGAGGAGGCGCTCGCCTTCGCCGCCGATGTAGCCCTTGTCCGCGTAGAGGTAGAGCTCCGAACGGTCGATCAGATCGAGAATGTCGTGCATCCGGGCCGCGGTGAGGTCATGGACGGAGCCGGGAAGCCCTTCGGAGATCCAGACCAGCCGGCCGTAGGGGTCGGTGAGGCTCTGCAGGGTGATGCCGTGGTACTTGTGCTTGCCCGAGTAGTACAGCTTGTTATGCGCCCGGACACGATTGGTACGCACGACGGTGCCGTCGAGGATGAGGAAGTTGCTCTGGGTCCACGCGAAAATCCAGGCCGCGGCGAGCAGGGTCCGGCCGTGAGTGGCGAGCAGGCGGACGGCTTCGCGGATGTAGTTGTGGACGGTGCCGACGCTGACCTGGAACCCCTCGGCGAGTCGCTCGTAGCGTTCACCCTTGCGTAGGTGGACGAGTACCAGGAGTGCCTGCTCGTGTGGGGGCAGCTTGCGCCAGGTCCGGCGCTGGGCGCGGTCCTCGGCCAGCAGCCCCGCGAGGAGGGTCAGGGTCGACTCGGGCAGGTCGACGACACCAGGGTAGATTAGCAACGGAAGTCCTCGGTCAAGGGCACAGTGGAGTAGACACCCTGTGATCTACCGGGGACTTCTCTATTTACGGCACCCCTCCGGCCACCGCCCGGCCAACTATCGCCGCCGCCAGATGGCGGAACGACTGGAGCCGGCGCCCGTTGAATTCGCTAATTGGCGATCCTCAACCGCCGAGAGAATCAGACAAACCGAGGTTGAAAAGGCTCGATGTGCCACCGTTTCGTCCGTCCTTCGTCTATCAGCTCACAGTCGGCGCGCCGCCCAAGGGCGAGTGCCCTCGGGCGGCGCGGTTTCAGCCCTGATCCACCGCCCGATTTGGCCAGTTAGCGGTGCGATGAACGCGTAAATGCCCTCTGAGCTGGGATGATGGTCTTACTGAAGGAACCATCCGGACCGGCCGAGAGGGCAATGGCGCTGCTTTAAGGTGATCGTCGTGGTTCGAGGCAGTAGAGTTCGATGCAGCGGGTGACGGTGACCACGGCGGGTTCGCCGGGTTTTCGGGCGGGGAAGTCGCCGGTTTTCTTGGTTTTGCGGGGGCTGGCGCGGTCGGGGCGGTCCCGGACGAACGTCGCGGGTTGCAGGATCTTGAGGAGGAAGGTGGCCAGGGCCAGGTCACGCCGGCTGGGGGGAAAGCCCGCCGTGACGGTGTCGGTCGCGGCGGTCAGGGCGTGGCGGAAACTGATCCTGCCCGGGGGATGCCGGCGGCGTCCACGGCGGCGCCGACGAGAGTGTGGATGGCCTGGTAGACGGCGAACAGCGCCCACAGCTCCTGCGCGACGCCTTCGGGGTCCTTGCTGCGCAGGACGGGCTGTCCCTCGCCCCTGTCGGTCTTGTGGTGGCCGATCATGGTCTCGCACTCCCACCTCAGCGGGTAGGCGCACGCCAGGTCGAGCGCCGGGTAGGCAGCGACGTCGAGCAGGTCCGTCACCAGGCAGAACAGCTCCGAGGCGGACTCGGCGCCGCCGGTGGGGGTGGTGTGCACGGTGTACTCGACCACCCGGACCGTGACCGGCGGGCCGTCGGCGGGCCGCGCAGGCGTCAGCTCGGCCAGGTACGTGCCGTCCGCCAGGACCCGGACCGGTGTCAGGGCGAACGACGCCGAGGCCCGCCACAGGATGTGCGCGCCGGTGGCCAGCACGTCGCGGGCCAGCCGGTGGGACAGGAAGTTCCAGTCGGCGAGCACGAGCATGTCAGGTCCATAGCAGCCCCGCAGGTCCGCGGCGAGTGTCTGTTCGCCGGTGGTGAAGGGACCGAACGTGGCACCGACCAGCGCCCCGGTGCCGGACTCGGCCGCCGCCAGCCACCGGACCTGCGGGAACGCCCCCGCCCGAGTGCCGTTGGACGGCCGGCCGAACGCGGCGTCGTTGGCCTCGGTGTCCGGCAGGTCGATGGTCGGAGCCTGTCATGAACGGCGAGGCGCGCGGGCTACGGTTTCCGGGCGATTCCGCCATACATGTACACGTGGGCATCGTCCAGCGCAGCCGCCTCCTCGTCGGGATGCCAGTGGTGGACGAGCACTACTCCGGGGTCAAGCAGTTCCATCCCGTCGAAGAAACGCTCGACCGTGCTTTTATCGCGCACGGCCAGCGGAATGCCGTTGGCGTTGTATGCGGCCTCCCCGGCGCGAACTTCCTCGGGCGCGCTGTCGGCCGTGGCGGTCGACAGCGCCAGGATGCTCCCCGCCGGCAACGGGCGCATGAGCCGGTCGATGATGTCCTGAACGGCTGCGTCATCAGTGATGAACTGCACGATCGCGATCAGACTGACCGCCACAGGCTGGCTCAGGTCGAGAGTTTCCCGCAGTTGCTCGGACTCCAGGATCCCCTCCGGGTCGCGGAAGTCGGCGTCGAGATAGGCGGCCCGGCCCTCGGGGGTGCTGGTGAGCAGTAAACATTCACCTGCTTTAGCGATCTTGCTGTGGGTGACGGTTCACGGGCATGGCTGTGGGCCGCGCCGGGCGGGGTGGTTGGTGTCGGCTG
>NZ_CDWTMG010000288.1:0-5338 GCF_977945845.1 Frankia sp. CcMO1 | reverse complement strand
CAGATCCGCTTCCGCGTCGACGCCCGGTACCGGGTGGCGACCGACGCCGGTCTCACCGGCCGTGTCTACGTCCAGAACGCGGAGCTGCACACACACGGCGTCGGGACGCCCAATCTCGGCCTCGGCGCCTGGCGCGCCGCGGTCATCCTCGACGACCTGACCGACGGCGACGCGTACCGGCTGCCGTCGCCGTCGGCGTTCACGACCTTCGGGGTCCCCGCCCGGTCGGGCCAGCCGGACGGGAATGGCCAGGCCGCCGGCGAGCGGATCGCGCGGCCGCGCGATCCGGCCCCGGTCGAGACGGCCAAGACAGCCGGAACGGTCGGACGTTGACCACGTCATGGTCCGCGCCGCCGCCCGCGGCACCGTCCCCGGGGCGGACCGGGTCGGCGGACCGATGGCGGCAGGCCGGCCGTGCCCTGCTGGCCAAGCTCATCGCTGAAATGGCCTACGAGGAGCTACTCAGTCCGCAACCCGACGAGCCAGCGGATGCCGCGGCCGGGCCGGCGGGCTCCCCGGGCGGGCCGACACCCACCGCACCGGCGCGGACGAGCGACCTCACGGTGCGCGGCGTGGCCCCGAACGGGCGCAGGCACCCCCCGATCGGACGGGGTCCCATCCAGGGTTACCGGCTCCGAGCCGCGGGCGCCACGTACGCCTTCACCGCCCGACGTGGCACATTCGGGTCCTGGTGGATCGATGCCGCTACGCTGACCCGCTCGGTTACGCCGCCCGGCCCGGATGGCAGACCCCCCGAACCGGGCACCACACCGACCGTTCCGGGCACCGCACCGGCGGACGACCCGATCCGCTTCCTCCAGGACATGCAGGTCCTGCTCGGCTGGTCCGACCCGGTCCTCGCCGACGTGGTACGCGATCTGCTCGCCACCCAGGCCGCCGATCATCATCTACTCGGAACGGCGATTCCCGCGGTGGATCTCGCCAATCTGCCGTTCGTCGCGCTCGAGGGGCACCAGACCGGCCATCCCTGTCTCGTCGCGAACAAGGGACGGCTCGGTTTCGGCGCGGCCGCGGCTGTCTACACCCCCGAGGCACGCCGGCCCTTCCGACTGCGGTGGGTGGCCGCACACCGCGCGATCGGGCGGTACAGCGCCAGCGCCCCCGAGGCCAGCGCCCCCAGAACCAGCGGCCCCGGGGCCATCGACCTTTCCGGACAGGGCTCGTCGACCGCGCCTGACCTGCTCACCACGGAACTCGACGAGCAGACCCGCACCCACTTCACCGATGTGCTCCGCCGGGCCCTGCCAGACGATCCACGCCGGCCGGGCCCCGCGCCCGCCGCCGGACCACCCGCCGGTACGACGATCGCCGACTATATCTGGCTACCCGTCCATCCGTGGCAGTGGGAGAACGTAATCGTGCCGCTCTATGCGGCTGAGATCGCCACCGGTCTGCTGGTCCCGCTGGGCGAGGCACCGGACCGGTACCTGCCCCTGCAGGCGGTGCGCACCCTCGCCAACGTCGACCGGCCGGACCGGCGGAACGTCAAGCTCGCGCTGATGATCCGTAACACGCTGGTGTGGCGGGGGATGTCGGCGGCTGACGCCATCGCCGGACCGGCGATGTCGAGCTGGCTGCTCGGGCTGCGCGACGCGGATCCCTTCCTGCGCGATGTGACCCGGGTTCTCCTGCTTCCGGAGGTCGTCGGCGCCACCGTCCGGCACCCGGCCTACGACGCCGTCCCCGACGCGCCCTACCGCCTCCACGAACTACTCGGCGTGCTCTGGCGTGATCCGGTGGAGCGGTTTCTCGACGGCGGGGAGCGGGCGCGCAGCCTCGCGTCCCTGCTGGCGGTCGGCTCCGACGGTCGGGCAGTCGTCGCCGAGCTCGTGGCCCGCTCGGGCCGGCCGGCACACGACTGGCTCGCCGCGCTGTTCTCCGCCCTCCTGCCGCCGCTGCTGCACTACCTGTACCGGTACGGCGTGGCCTTCACGCCGCACGGCGAGAACGTCCTGTGCATCTTCGATGCCGAGGAGATGCCCCGCCGCATAGCCGTGAAGGACTTCGGCGCGGACATCGAACTGGTGTCCGGCGAGTTCCCCGAGCGGCGGGAGATGCCACCGGAGGCGGTCGAGCACTGCCGGCGGTGGCCCGGCCCGGTCCTGGCCCACTCCCTGCTCTCGGCGGTGTTCGCCGGGCACTTCCGCTTCTTCGCGGTGCTCGTGGCGGATCATCTCGACGTGGGCGAGAACCAGTTCTGGCGGCTCGTGCGGGCGACGGTCGACCGGTACCACGCGAGGTTCCCGGCCCTGCGGGAGCGGTTCACCTCGATCGATCTCCTCGGGCCGGCGTTCGGTCGGGTCTGCCTGAACCGCGAGCAGTTCGCGGGCGCCGGGTTCCACGATCGCGCCGACCGGGACGGAGGCTTCGACCTGATGCACGGCGAGGTCGCGAACCCCCTGCACGACGTGTCCACCCTCACGACGGGCCCGGCACAACCGGCAGCCCCGACGGAACCGGCGCCGCCTACGGTATGAACGGAGAACGCATGACATCGTCGCCGGTTCCGACCCCACCATCGGCCCAGGTTCCGGCCCATCCCGACCCCCCGGGCCCGCCTGAGCCACCTGAGCCAACCGGGCGGCCCGCACCGCGGGTCCAGCCCCGCCCGATCGGCCCCGGGTCATCGTCCGATCAGGCGGTCGGGGAGAACGCAGCCGGCCGGGGAGTGCTACGTGACCTGCTGGCCGGAGCCGAACCAGTCGAGGAGATCATCGTCGCCACCGTCGACCTGCAGGGCCGGCTCGTCGGCAGCGCCGTGTCCCCGGAGCACTTCACCGGACCGGTGCTCGCCGACGGCCTCGGCGCCTGCACTTACCTGCACGCCGTTGACGTCGACATGAAGACCGACGGAGGCTACCCCCACTCGCCCTGGTACGACGGCTTCGGTGATCTACGGCTACAGCCCGACCTCACCACGTTGCGCCGCGCACCCTGGCATCCGTCCGACGCGGTGGTGTTCGCGGACGCGTTCTGGCCGGACGGGTCCCCGGTGGACGTCGCTCCCCGTGCCGTGCTGCGTCGACAGCTCGACGCGCTCGCCGACTCCGGTCTGACCGCCTTCGCCGGGACGGAGCTGGAGTTCCTGGTCTTCCGCGAGTCCTACCGTCGAGCTGCGCGGCGCTCCTACACCGATCTCACCCCGGCCAGCCGTTACAACATCGACTACGCGCTTTCCGGCACGGAAGGACTGGACGATCTGGTCCGGCGCATCCGGCGGGCGATGGCCGGCGTCGGGGTGGCGGTCGAGTCCGCGCGCGGGGAGGTCCATCCGGGGCAGTTCGAGATCGTGTTCCGGTATGCCGAGGCGCTGCAGGCCTGCGACAACCACACCCTCTACAAGACCGCCGCCAAGAAGATCGCCGCGGCGGGCGGGCAGGCCCTGACCTTCATGGCGAAGTACGACGGGGGCGAGGGGAACTCCTGCCACGTTCATCTGTCCCTGCGCGGGACGGGCGGGGCGTGTGTGTTCGCGCCGTCCCCCGAAGGTGAGGGGGCGCTCGTCCGGCACCCCGGCTTGGCCCCACCGAGCACCGCACCCCCCGGTTTCCCACCCCCCGGCTCTCGCGACGACACCGCCGGGATGTCCGCGCTGATGTGCTCGTTCGTGGCCGGGCAGCTCGCCTGCATGGCCGATTTCGCGTTGCTGTACGCACCCAACGTGAACTCGTACAAGCGCCTGGCGCCGGGCTCCTTCGCTCCGACCGGAATCAGCTGGGGACGCGACAACCGGACCTGCGCCATACGGGTGGTCGGCGACGGGTCGGGGCTGCGCGTCGAACATCGGGTGCCGGGCGGTGACGCGAATCCCTACCTCGCCGTCGCCGGGATGATCGCGGCCGGCCGTTACGGCATCGAGCACCGTCTCCCGCTCGAACCCGGACGGATGGGCAACGCCTTCACCATGCCGGACCTGCCACGGCTGCCCGCGACGTTGCGGGAGGCGGTGGACGGGTGGCGGGCCAGTGCGGTGGCCCGGGCCGCCTTCGGTGATCGGGTCGTCGCCCATCTGGCCCATGCGGCCGAAGTCGAGCTCGCCGGCTACGAGCGGACCGTCACCGACTGGGAGCGTCGGCGCGGCTTCGAACGGTTCTGACCCCGGCCTGCTCCGGGACGGAGTATTCGCGCAGTCCGAACCGCTGATACAGAGTCCGCAACGGGCCAGGGGCCCACCAGTTGTAGTCGCCGGCCACCCGCATGAAGGCGGGGACCAGCACCCCTCGGATGAGGGTGGCGTCGAGCACGATCGCGAGCGCGGTGGCGATCCCGAACATCTGGATGAACCGGACCGACGAGGTACCGAACGCGACGAAGGTGACGGCGAGCAGCGCGGCGGCGGTGCTGACGATCCGCCCAACCCGGGCGAGCCCGGTGGCGACCGCTTCGGTGTTGGGCGCGCCGGCGTCGTGCGCCTCCTTGATCCGGGAGAGCAGGAAGACCTCGTAGTCCATCGAGAGCCCGAAGGCGATACAGAAGAGCAGGACCGGCATGGAGGTGTCCAGCGGGCCGGGGGTGAAGTCGAGGAACCCGGACAGGTGGCCGTCACTGAAGATCCACACCGAGGCGCCGAACACGGCGCACATCACCAGCCCGTTAAGCACGATGGCCTTCACCGGTAGCAGCACGCTGCCGGTAAACAGGAACAGCAGCACAAAGGTCGCCAGCGCGATCAGCCCGAGGGCGACCGGGAGACGGTCGGCGATCGTGGTCTTGCCGTCTACCAGGACGGCGGATGCGCCACCGATCAGCACACTGGTCCCCACGGGCGCCGGCACCGCACGCGCGGCCCGGACGAGAGCCTGCGCCCGGTCCGACGCATAGTCCACCGCGGGCACAACCTGGAGGGAATCCGCTCCGGCGATCGCGAACCGTCGGCTGGCCGGACCGGACGGTACGACCCGGCGCCCATCGATGTGGGACCCGAGGGCGCTATCGACCCGGGCCACGTCCGGCAGTTCGGACAGCGCGGTCGCGTAGGAGGCGAGCGCGGACCGGTCGATCATGCCCGGCCCGGCGGCCTGGACGACGACGTCGAGCGCGCCGCCGATGTCGGCGGCGAACGCGCCCCGCAGGGCATCACCGACGATCCGGCTGTCCGCCGAGCCCGGCTTCAGCACCCGGTCGTCCGGGGTGCCGAAGTTCACGTGCAGAAAGGGCGCCCCGAGGACGAGCAGAACCGCGATCACCGGCAGGCCGGTGAGTACCGGGTGGCGCATCACGGTGCCGGCGACCTGACGCCAGAACGGCGAGTCGGCCGCCTCGCGCACCACGACGGGCGCCGACCCCACGGGCGCCGGCCCCGCCGCGCCCGCGGACC
>NZ_CDWTMG010000287.1:0-5344 GCF_977945845.1 Frankia sp. CcMO1 | reverse complement strand
GCGATGATGCTCTCGATCGCGTATTTGTTACTTCATTACGTCCCCTACGAACGGGAAAGCACCGGGTCGTGGTGGCGTGGGAGGAGAGCCGGATTACCCGTGACCCGGTGGTCGGCGCGGAGTTCGGCAAGATCATGCAGCGGGTCAGTGGCCGACTAATCGTCACTGATGGTGAGAAGGTCACGACCTAGGGGACGTAATGAAGTAACAAATACGTGATCGAGAGCATCATCGCAGGTCACAGGCCTGTGGAGGGTTCGAAACGCGCAAGTTATTTCATTTCGACTCCCTACGACTTCCGCAGGCAGCGGGACCGCGATGCCTGGCATGGCGCGGTCGGGAAGTCGGTCAGCGATTCCGGGCTGAAGTCGGAGCTGATAAAGCGGAAGTTGGATGCCAAGCGGGAGGCCCGGGAGTTCCTTGGTGGCCCGGTCGGCTTCGGCTGGTCTCAGACGATCAGCCGGAAGGGCAAGAAGATCGTGACCGAGTGGTCGGTCAACGAGGAGCAGGCCCGTTGGCTACGCGAGGCATCACAGCGGATCCGGGAAGGTGAAGCCGTACTCAAGGTCGCGGACGACTTCTATGACCGTGGTCTACGCATTCCGCACCGGCGGACCAGGCCCGACGACACCATGAAGACCGGCACCCTGACACGGGCCAGTCTGACAGCGATGCTGCGTAACCCGCGCATCGCTGGACTGTTCGCAACGGGAAACGTCCACCGCGGGTGGACCGTGGTCGGTCCGATGGCGAACTTCCCTGCCATCCTCACGGAGGAGGAGTGGCGGGAGACCTGTGCGGCGTTGGAAGCCGTGAAAACCCGCAAAGGCACCGGAACGGCCGTCAAACACGTGTTCGCCGGCTACTATGTGTGCCACACGTGCAAGCGATCATTGATCAGGAACTCTCCCCGCGCGTACGCGCTGTGGCGGCATCGTCTCGGTAAGAGCCGTGAGCATGTCGAGTGTGACCAGTCGTTCCACATCAACGCCGCCGATGCCGACGGCCTGATGACCCGCCTGGTGGACGCCTACCTTGTGCGCCGGGACTGGGAGAAGGCGGGTGAGGTCGCCGACACCGAGGAGTTGAAGGCCGAACGGACCGAGAAGGAACAGGAGCTTGCCGATCTCCCCCGCGCCATCACGGCCAAAGAGATCAGTCTGCGGTTGGGTGGCCAGGTCGAAGCCCAGATCGAGGCCCGGCTACGGGAGATCGACGCCGAGTTGGCCCGCCGGGCGCGTCTCGTGACCGTCCTGGACGGCCAGGAGGCACTACGGCTATGGCGTAACGGCACCCTGACGGAGAAACGCCGCGTCCTGTCGACGATCATTGAACGGATCATCGTAATTCCCGGGAAGGATCTTCCGTTGCGTGACCGGTTGGACCCCCAATGGCGCAATCCCAGCCCTGCCTAGCCACCGCCGTTCCGCGTGGGTTTCGGCGCGAGCGCGGTCACGATCGCCGCCGCCATCAACGCCGAGGGTTCCGGCGCCCGCGTGAGCTGAGCGGCGATCCACCGCGCGTCCGCCGCCGCCTCACCGTCCACGTCTGACACGGCAGGCTCACCGGCCGCCCCCGCGTCCACCCCGAGAGCACGCCGAGCGCCCCGCGCCGACGCCGGTCGACGGGCGGCTCGCCCACCCACCCGCACCGCCGCGCGTTCCGTCTTCCCGGTATCCGCCGGAATCGTGGCCACCACCACCGATGAAGGAACATCGGAACCTACGGTGCTCATCGTCCGGCCCGCCAGGTGCCCACCGGGCTACCAGCCGCCCGAGACGGCGGCAGGCCGGGCGGGTCAGCACCGTACCCGGTCCCGAGATACAGCCCACGGGCCGTATAGGTCCAGGTGCCGAGCACGATCGTGTTCTCGTCTCCGTCGGCCCGGCCGAAGGCATCCACCGGGATCCGGCCCGCCATCGCCGCGCCGATCGTGCGGGACCACACCCGCCGTACCGTCCGCAACGCGGTGAACGTCGTCGAGCAGGCCCGCGATTTCGTCAACCAGCGGCCGCCGAACCCCGCTTGGTGAGACCAGCGGATCAGTCGCGGGACATCGCCGGAGTCACGGCCGAGCGCCGCATCCAACGCCGCCGCGAACGTCGGATCGTGGCCGAGCCGCCAGCAGGTCTCCACCAACCGCCGCAGGTGCGGGTGCAGGGTCAGCCGTGCCAGCACGGCCAGCGACCGCACCGGATGATCCAACGCCCCGCCGGCCGCCGCCGACTTCGTGATGTACTTCGCCAGGTAGTTGCTGACCCGCCCGACCTCGGTGGACCCGTCGAGCGCGATACGCCGGATATCGACCTGAACACCCCAGCGCACCGCCCACCCATCCCCGGCACCAACGCCGGCGTCGAGGGTGCCCGCGTCCGGATCGGGAGCAGCCACCGCCACCGACCCGACCACGCCCCGCAGAGCGTCCGCGACCAGCTCACCAGCAGCCCACGCCGGAGGAGCCGAGCCGGGAATCATCCTCGCGGTGCCGCTCATGACAGCCCGCTGGACGGCCGTGAGGGCACAGTCCGCGTCGGGGGTGGCAGGCCCCGCACCGAACCGGTTTTCCCACCGTGTTGGCGCCGTGAGTGCACCGGGCCGAACGACGGCGCGGTCAGGGTGACGAACCACGCTGGATGCCCGGTCACCGTCTCCGGCACACCCTTGCCACCCGCGAGCCCGGCCAGGACCAGCCGCCGCGCGTCCCGCTTGTAGACCGCAGAGCAGGCCGGGAACAGCCACCCGCGACCGGCCGGTTTTCGGGCAAGCTCACGCCCACGTCCACGGAAACCAGCGCGTCCTTTCACCGCGCAGGCGCAGCCAGCCCGGACGAACCCACAGGCCGGCCGCAGCACCACACGGAAACGAGAACGAGACAGAAAAAGACCGGAAGATCGGCAGCGGCGGACCTCAGCCGCCGGCCAGACCTACCCGGTCAACCCGTGAACGAGACAAACCCTGAACATCGACAGGACACGCCATATGCGGCACTCTGCACCCCAGACGGAACGTCAACACGACTGGACGCGAACCACGAGGACACGTGGCCCACGGTGCAGCAGCCCGAGCCCGGTCCGTGCCGCTCCCAGGCGGCTCACATGTGGACAGCCCGTCTATGTGGCGTACTGCCTTACATGGCGCAGGGACCGTAGCCCCTCGAATGCCACCATCTACTATACCTATGTCCGGGCGAAGGTTCCACCTTTTTGAATGAATCGGCGAACCATCGAACCTACCCCGGAGGATCAAGACCCTGCCCCTACAGGTCCCGGCACCGACCAGGCAGCCGCCCCAGGCCAACGGGGCTGTAGAGCCCAGCGGGCCGGGACTCTCCCGCCCGCTGGGTCGGTCTCTTCAGCTATCCCGCCGCTTCCTCCTGGACGTAGCGGGCCAGCACGGCTTCGATGCGGTCGACTAGCCGGAAGTCCAGGTCGGTGATCCGCTGCCCGGCGCTGTAGGTGGTGAGACTGAACGTCAGTTCTCCCCAGCGCAGTTCGACGTCCGGGTGGTGCTCCAGTTCCTTCGCGGACTCGGCCACCGTGCCGAGAGCTTCGATCGCGGCGTAGTACTCCACGGGGAACGTCTTGTGGATCTCTTCGCGGTCGGTGGCCTTCACCCATCCGTCCAGCGCGGCCAGGCGTCGGGTGACTTCCTCGGCCGGTAGCGGGTCGCGCAGTCCCACGCTCGTTGTCCCTTCCTACAGTGTCGCCGTCCCTGCCTACAGTGTCGCCAGCAGAGCTTTGACCTGTCGTCCGGTCTCATGGTCATGCCATGGCGTGAGGTGGCGCCAAACGCCGTGGAGCTCCTGCCGTAGCCGTGCCGAACTGGTCTCCCTGGCGACGGTGACCGCGTGCGTCACCGCGTCCGCGGCGGCCTCTGGGTTCCCGGCCTGAGCATGCGAGGTGGCCTGCCGTGCCTGGTAGACGTCCTTGTCCCGGCGGGCCGCGGCGGGCAGGGCAGAGATGACCTGCTCCCACAGCGGCAGGGCCTCGCGACCGAGACCGAGACGGTTGTAGCAGGTGGCCCGCTGCACCTCGATGTAGCCGGGGGTGCGCCGGCAGGTGTTGAACCATGGGTAGTCGTCATCGACGCGGACCAGCAGCGCGGCGGCCTTGTCCAGGGCGTAGTCTGCGCCGCGCCGGTCGCCGATGAGGGCGTAGCCGTGGGCTGTCTGCTGCATCGCCTGTACCCGGACCTTTGCACACAGGCCGTTCTCGTCCGTCAGGGCCGCGCTGGTCAGGTCGAGGGTGCCGGGTCCGTCCTGCTGGTCAGTACAGATCATCGCCTTGTTCGTCAGGGTGTGCCGGACGAGCTGGGTGTCTCCCACCCGGTGAGCGAGTTCGAGAGCCTGGTTCGCCCAGTGCGACGCGCTCACGAGGTCCCCGGCATCCTGGTAGAGCCAGGTCGTCAGGCCCGCGTAGGCGACGCTCGTGCGCAACAGGGCGTGCCGTTCAGGGCTCCGGGCCACACGCAGGAACTGCCGGATGAGTTCCTGCTGCACCAGCACCGACGGAATCACGGTGTGCGGCCCCAACGCGGCATCGGCCCGGTAGTAGCCGTCAAGCTGAGCCGCCAGATACTCGATGGCCTCAGGCGCAACCTGCTGATACGACGCCAAGGGCATGACCGCGCCCCCAACCAGGAACCCGGCACCGCTTCCCGCGAGGAACGTGCGCCGGCCGATGGCCACGATGACCACCTCCCCTACGTGTGCGATCACCCGGTACGGGTCGGCCGGCGGACCCGCACTGTCTGCTGGCGGTACCCCGAGGATGCCGGGAACCGCCGGTGCGGTTGGCGAGACCACCGGGGCAGGGGCGAGAGCCGCCTCGCTGGAGCGTGGCCGTGGGAGCTTGAACCACAGCGTGTCTTCCGGGATGCGCAGGACCTCGGCCCACCGGATGAGCTTCGTAAGGTCGGTCACCGGCTCACCCGACTCGATGCGGCTCAACTGGGTCTGAGTGATGCCCATCCATCCGGCCACCGTCTCCTGAGACAGGACAACGGTGTGATGAGGGTGGTTGCGGTAGGCCGCGATCACCCGGCCCATGTGCCGCTCATCGAGGGCGTCCCGAAGCTGATCGGAGGCGGTCCAGAATTCGACCGGCACCTCCGACGCAGCCGTGCCACGTTCCCGAGCCCGGCGCTGGCAGGGCCCACACGATCCCCGGTCGTTGTCCCGGGCAAGGCGGGTGCCACACTGGCAGTAGCGAGAATCGTCTACCTGGTCACTCATCGCAGTGACGCCCCTTCGTGACCTCCCAGGCCCGGATCGTGCTCACGCAGTCTATCCAGCGCCGCGGGCCGCTCAATACCTGCGACGCATGGCGCCCATGCATTCCACGTC